>NZ_JBPXMQ020000019.1:0-118997 GCF_053470405.2 Azospirillum mesophilum | reverse complement strand
TCTCTTCGGCGCCCCACTCCCCGCCGTCCGCATGGCCTGCGCCGAAGATCGCTGTGCCACCATTGCAACCGTCAAGAACGGCTTTCTTTGAATGGCCCTGGGCGGCCCCGCTGACCCCGGTTGCGCAAAGAAAGCCGTGCGGTACACTGTGCTTGGAATTCTTCCAAACACGGACCGCCATGCCGCCACCCCTCAGGCCGACCGGTACCCTGCGCAAGCGTCTGGAAATGCAGGACGTGGCGGCCAACCGCTATCACGACCAGCGGCTGGGGGCGGAGGTGGTGAACATCGTGGTCGGCGGCTGCGTGGTCAGCGACGACCCGAACGTGATCATCGGCACGACGCTCGGGTCCTGCGTGGCCGCCTGCGTCTACGACCCGGTCGCCGCCATCGGCGGAATGAACCATTTCCTGCTGCCGGACCAGGGCAACGACCGGCTGTCCATGGCCTCGCGCTACGGCAGCGCCGCCATGGAGCAGCTGATCAACCGCATGCTGGCGGTCACCGGCCGGCGCGACCGGCTGCGCGCCAAGATCTTCGGCGGGGCCGCCGTGAACGCGGGCACCCTCCACACCACCGACATCGGCCGGCGCAACGTCGAGTTCGTGATGGAGTATCTGGCGACGGAAGGCATCCCGACCATGAGCTGGGATGTCGGCGGAACCTCCGCCCGCGCGGTGCGATTCTACCCCACCACGGGCCGTACGCAGCGGCGCCTGATCGGCGAGGAGAAGGTGCGGGACATCGCCCGCTCCGAAGCCTCCTTCATGGAGCGGCTGCGCACCACCGAGATCGACGGCGAGATCGAGTTGTTCTGACGCTTGTTCTGACGGGGGGAGCTGTTCCGACCGCATGATCCACGGCCTCTCCCGCCTGCTGCCCGAGATCGAGGACCAAAGCCTCGACGAGGCCGCCGTCTACCGGCGGGAGGCGCTGTACGAGCGGCCCCGGTTCGAGGGCTGGCGCGGCCTGACGCCCGCCGCCGGCCCGCTGCTCTGCCCCATCTGCGGGCGGGAAGCCGCGCGCTTCCTGCCCTTTGGGCTCGGCCGGCGGAAAAACGCGCGCTGTCCGGACTGCGGGTCGCTGGAGCGGCACCGCTTCCTCTGGATTTTCCTGGCGGAGCGCACGCCCTTCTTCCGCCGCCGCCTGCGGGTCCTGCACACCGCCCCCGAGTCCTGTTTGGAGGCGCCCTTCCGGGCGTGGCACGGGCGGGGCTACGTCACGCTGGACCGCTTCAATCCCCAGGCCGACGTTCAGGCCGACCTGACCGACCTGCCCTTCCCCGATGGCCGGTTCGACCTTGTGCTGTCGAGCCATGTGCTGGAGCATGTGCCCGACGACCGCGCCGCCCTGCGGGAGATCGCCCGCGTGCTGAAGCCCTCCGGTTCCGCCCTGCTGCTGTTCCCCTTCGATCCCGCCGGCCCGACGCGGGAAGACCCGGACCTGACCGCGCCGGCCGGGCGGATGGCCGCCTACGGGCATCCCTACCACTACCGCGTCTACGGAACCGACACGCCGCGGCGCATGTTCGAAGCCGGGCTGGAGGCCACGCCCGTCGCATCGGCGGCTCTCTTGAGCGCGCACCGGCGCCGCCGGCTGCGCATCAACCGCAACCACCTGTTCCTGGCGCGTCCCCGGCCTGGGGGTGCGGACCGCGGAGAAGGGTCATGAGCCAAGACTTCCGCATCGCCACCTTCAACCTGGAAAGCCTGGACGACACCGGCGAGCCGCCCTTCGAGGAGCGCGTCGCCGTCCTGCGCCCCCAGTTGGAGCGGCTGAACGCCGACGTGCTGTGCCTTCAGGAGGTCAACGCCCAGCGCGAGGTGAAGGGGGAGCCCCGAACCCTGCGCGCGCTGAACCGGCTGCTGGAGGGCAGCGCCTACGCGGGCTATCACTGCACCACGGGCGGCCTCATGGGGGGCGGCGCCGTGGGCAGTGGGGGGCACAAGCTGTCCGACCGCCACAACCTCGTGCTGCTCAGCCGTTGGCCGATCCGGGCTGCCCGGCTCTATCGGCACGATCTGGTGCCGGCACCGCAGGTGCGCCTCGTCACCGCCGACCCCGTCCCCGCCGGAGCCGAGGCGATCACCTGGGACCGTCCCGTGCTGCACGCGGAGGTCGAGTTGCCCGGCGGGCGGAGCCTGCACGTCTTCAACCTGCACCTGCGCGCGCCCATCGCCGCCCCCGTGCCGGGGCAGAAGAAGAACGCCTCCACCTGGAAGACCACGGGCGGCTGGGCGGAGGGCTTCTACCTCGCCTCGCTGAAGCGCGCCGGGCAGGCGCTGGAGACACGGCTGGCGGTGGACCGCCTGTTCGACGACGACCCGCAGGCGCTGGTCGTGGTGGCCGGCGACCTGAACGCGGAGATGGAGCAGACGCCCGTCCGCATCATCCGCGCCGACCTGGACGAAACCGGCAACGGCCATCTGGCCGCCCGGTCGCTGGTGCCGCTGGAGCGCTCGGTCCCGGAGGAGCGCCGCTTCTCCGTCCTGCACGGCGGGGAGGCGGTGATGCTCGACCATCTGCTGGTCTCGCGCACCCTGCTGGGCTGGTTCCGCACCGCGGAGATTCACAACGAGGCCCTGGGCGACGAACTGATCGCCCACGCCACCGTCAGCCATTCACCGGAAAGCTACCACGCGCCGCTGGTCGCGCGATTCGAGATGCCCGAGTGACGGCATTCACCCGACGCCGTGTCCCTACACCGTGACCGACACCAGCCCGCCGGGCGCCCCTCCGCCCGAAACGCCGGCCGATGGGGATGCGCCGGCACCCGTTGCCGGCGGGGCGTCGTGGCTCCCCGAAGGCCCCGGAAACGCCCCAAGGCCCGCAGTCCCGGTGCCGGCCTTCATCTCCGGGGCGGTTCCGGTTGAATAGCCGGTCGGCGCCTTCGCGCCGCCGCTTCCCCCGACCTTGTCCCCGGTCCTGGCGCTTCCATCGGGTGCGGTTTCAGGTCCGCTGGTCTGGCGAAGGACGTTGCGGCGATACTGCTCAACGACCCGTTCCGCTGGGATCTGGTCCCTGGTTTCGCCCGTGTCGGTGTCCCGGAAGAACAGCACGGCCACATGGGCCATCTGGTCGTAGCGCAGGATCGGGCTGATGTAGCCGCCGGGGCCACGGCCCGTCCCGGTTCCGACGGCCGGAGCGACCGTGTTCGTCGCCCCGGCGCCGGCTTCGGTCGTCGGGACGGTGGTGGGGGCAGGGACTGCGGCGGGCGCGATTGGGGCCGCCGTGGCCGGCAGCCGATTAGCCGCGATGCTGGAAACGCTTCGGATTTCCATCGCTGCCCCGCCTTCCCTTCAAGGCGACCGTCCCGGCGCACAGGCCGGGCTGAGGACCGACGACGGTCGATCAGGCCGTGATGTTGAGGTTCTGCCCTCGGGTCGGGGTGGTGTAGCCGCCGCCGGACCGGGGCTGACCGCCCGGCTGCTGCGACTGCGTTCCTTGCGCTTGCTGGGCCTGCGCCTGCTGAGCCTGCTGCTGGCGGGTGTTGGTCTCTTCGACCGTTTCCGTCCGCTCGTTCGGTCCCTTGTCGTCGGTCCGCTGGGCCGCTGCCGGGCCGCTGCTCAACGGGGTGATGTAGGGCTGCTGATAGCCCCCGATTCCGGTGATGCCCATGACTCGCCCTCCTCGCCGTCCGTGCGCTTACTCCTTTAGAATAGGTAAAAATTGCCGCAGCCGCAAGGCGAGGAGTCACGGGGGTTGTTCGCAAGGGGCGGACAAACCGTCGCGCCCCGGCCCGTTCACGGAGGACTCGCGGGCGGACGCAACGCTTTGGCAATCATTGCCGGGCGACAGTGGGCTCGGCGGTGCCCGAGTGACGGCGCATGAAAACGGACTTGGCCCATGAGGATGCGCTATTGCGCCGGCGACATTCTGTTCCGCGAGGGGGACCCCGGCGATTTCGCCGCGCGCATCCTTGAGGGGCGCGTCGCGGTGGACAAGGACCACGACGGGGAACCGATCCGACTCGGCGAACTCGGCCCCGGCGATGTGGCCGGGGAAATGGGCGTGATCGAGCGCAAGCCGCGCAGCGCCACCGTGCGGGCGCTGACCGAGGTAACCGTCGAACTGATCCCCGCCGACACCTTCCTGGAGCGCATCTCCACCGACCCGGAGACTGCGCGGGCGCTGCTGTTCCGCCTCAGCGAAAAGGTCCGCACGCTCAGCGAGGAGATCGTCCGCCTGCACGACGCGCCCGAGACGGAGCCCGCCGCCGCACCGCCGCCGACCCCTTCGGAGCCGCCGCCCGCGCCGGCCCCGACTCCGGAACCGGTTGGGATCGCGGAGCGCCGCATCCAACTCTACCAGCGCTCCGCCACCGCCTCGACCCGGATCGGGCTGCGGTGCGAGGCCATTCCCGGCGGCCGGACGGTGTGGGTGGAGCATCTGCCCTTCCGGATCGCCCGCACGCTGCGCTGGAGCGACCCGCTCAGCGTCGGGCGCACCATCCTGCGCGTTCCGGACGCGGAGCCCTTCCGCCTGTCCAACCCGCATTTCGCCATCGACCGCGACGACCGGCTGGGGCTGGTCGTGCGCGACCTGGGCAGCGAGTTGGGGACGACCGTCAACGGCCAGTATCTCGGCGGCATTTTCGCCAAGGACACGCAGATCCTGCACCTGGGCGACAACACCGTTGTCGCCGGCGGCGCGCGGTCGCCCTTCGTCTTCCGGATCGAGGTGACCGGCTGAGCGGAGACTCAGGCCGGTTCCGGCGCCAGGAAGGCGTCTTCGCGGATGGCGAAATCGAACCGGTCGCCACCGAGCGCCGTGACGTCGTAGATCAGCGTCTTGTCGATCCGGTTGTCGGGATGGAAGGTCAGGACGCGCGGCTTCAACGTGGCGATCTCCGCCGGCTGGCAATAGAGCGAGGCGGCGATGATGACCTCGTCCCCCGGCTGGCAGGTCCGCGCCGCCGAACCGTTCAGCACGCAGCAGCGCGAGCCGCGCTCTCCATAAATCACGTAGGTGCTGATCCGCGCGCCGGAGTTCTTGTTCCAGATGTCGACGAATTCCAGCGGGTAGATGCCGACCGCCTCGCACTGCTCGGGATCGAGCGTGATCGAGCCCTGGTAGTTCAGATTCGCGTCGGTGACGCGGATGCAGTGGAGCTTGGCGCGAACGACTTTGATCATGAACCCCTCCGGTCGGCGGCCGGCGCCAACGGCCAGCGCGATCGGGGAGTGTTTGTAACGGCAATGATGGAAACGGCAAGTCCCTTTGCCGTTTCCATCACGACATAAAATTACATGCCGCCGGGGTAGTTGGGCCCGCCGCCGCCCTCCGGGACGACCCAGTTGATGTTCTGGGTGGGGTCCTTGATGTCGCAGGTCTTGCAGTGCACGCAGTTCTGCGCGTTGATCTGCAGGCGCGGGTTGGTGCCGTCCTCGTTGCGCACGATCTCGTACACGCCGGCCGGGCAGTAGCGCGTCTCCGGCGCGTCGTACAGCGCCAGATTGACGCTGATCGGCACCTCGGGATCGCGCAGCGTCAGGTGCGCCGGCTGGTTTTCTTCGTGGTTGGTGTTCGACAGGTACACCGACGACAGCCGGTCGAAGCTCACCACCCCGTCCGGCTTGGGGTAGACGATCTTCGGCGTCTCCGCCGCCTTCTTCAGCGTGGCGTGGTCGCCGTGCTTGTGGTGCAAGGTCCAGGGCGACTTGCCCTTGGTCGCCGTCTCGTAGGCGGCGTTGGCCAGCCCGGCCCACAGCCCCTTCTGGAAGCCGGGGCGGATGTTGCGCACCTCCCACAGCTCCTTCCACACCCACGACGCCTTCAGGCGGTCCGGATACTCCGTCACCTCGCGGCCGCCTTCGCCACTGGGGCCGCCGCCGGTCAGATGCTCGTAGATGGCCTCCGCCGCCAGCATGCCCGACTTCATGGCGGTGTGGTTGCCCTTGATCTTGGGCACGTTCAGGAAGCCCGCCGCGTCGCCGACGATCAAACCGCCGGGGAAGGTCAGCTTGGGGATCGACTGGAAGCCGCCCTCGCTCAGCGCGCGGGCGCCATAGGCGATGCGCCGGCCGCCCTCGAAGGTCGGGCGGATGGCCGGATGCGTCTTGTAGCGCTGGAACTCCTCGAACGGCGACAGGTGCGGGTTGGCGTAGTCGAGCCCGACCACGAAGCCGACCGACACCAGATTGCCTTCCATATGGTAGAGCCAGGACCCGCCGTAGGTGCTGGGGTCCACCGGCCAGCCGATAGTGTGGACGATCAGGCCGGGCTGGGACTTCTCCGGGGCGACCTCCCACAGCTCCTTGATGCCGATGCCGTAGGTCTGCGGGTCGGCGCCCTCGCGCAGGTTGAACGTCTCAAAGAGCGTCTTGGTCAGCGAGCCGCGGCAGCCCTCGGCGAAGACGGTCTGCTTGGCGTGCAGCTCCATGCCCGCCGTGTAGCCGGACGTCTTCTCGCCGTCCTTGCCGATGCCCATGTCACCGGTGGCGACCCCCTTCACCGCGCCCGAGTCGTCGTAGAGCACCTCCGCGGCAGCGAAGCCGGGGTAGATCTCCACGCCCAGATCCTCGGCCTGGGCGGCCATCCAGCGGGCGAGGTTGCCCAGCGAGATGATGTAGTTGCCGTGATTGTGCATCTGCGGCGGGGTGACCGGGGACTTGTAGGCCTTGGTCTCGGTCAGGAACAGGAAGTGGTCCTCGCGCGCCGGGGTGGTCAGCGGCGCGCCCTTCTCCTTCCAGTCCGGGATCAGCTCGTCGAGCGCGTGCGGCTCGAACACCGCGCCGGAGAGCAGGTGCGCACCGACTTCCGAGCCCTTCTCGATGACGCAGACCGACAGCTCCTGCCCCGCCTCATTGGCCAGCTGCTTCAGGCGGATGGCCGCGCTCAAGCCGGACGGGCCGGCGCCGACCACGAGGACGTCGTATTCCATCACCTCGCGCGGGTCGCGATCCGTCATCCCAAAACCTCCCGGTCGTCGTGACCGCCGGGCAATCTTTGGAAAGGTCCGGCGGTGTCATGGAGCGGCGGACGCCTTTCGCACCCGCCAAAAAGGATATCTAAGGTCATGTAAGACCACAGGATCCGTGGTAAGGTCAAACGATGATTGACCTATGCGACATCGTTGCGGCGCTGCGCTGGCACACCGACATCGGCTGCGACGAGGCCATCGGCGACGAGCCCATGGATTGGGCGAGTTTCGCCTCCCGGCCGACCGTTTCGCGCGCGCCGGTGTCGGAATCGGGCGGGACTCGCCCGGCCATGCCTGCGACTCCGCGCACGGCTTTCGCACCCGCCCCTGCGTCCTTCGCCCCCTCCGCCTCGCAGCCGCTGGGCGCCAGCGAGGCCGGGGCCAGCGCGCGGGCGCGCGCCAAGGAGGCCCGCAGCCTGTCGGAGCTGGAAGCGGCGCTGCGGGACTTCGACGGCTGCCCGCTGAAGGCCACCGCAATGAACACGGTGTTCGCCGACGGCAACCCGTCCGCCCCGGTCATGCTGATCGGCGAGGCGCCGGGCGAGGACGAGGACCGCCAGGGCAAGCCCTTCGTCGGGGTCAGCGGCAAGCTGCTGGACCGCATGCTGGCGCACATCGGGCTGGACCGGACGAAGGTCTACATCAGCAACATCCTGCCCTGGCGCCCGCCCGGCAACCGCTCCCCCACCCAGGCCGAAATCGCCGCCTGCCTGCCTTTCCTGGAGCGGCATGTGGAGCTGATCGGCCCGAAAGTGCTGGTGCCGCTGGGCGGAACCTCCGCCAAGACGCTGCTGAACCGGGCGGAGGGCATCACGCGCCTGCGCGGCCAGTGGTTCGACTACGCCTCCCCCGGCCTGCCCGGCCCGGTGCCGGTCATCCCGATGCTGCACCCGGCCTACCTGCTGCGCAATCCCATCGCTAAGCGCGAGGCGTGGCGCGACCTGCTGGCGCTGAAGCAGAAAATCGAAGCCTGACGATCGCGTGCGATTCCCCCGTGCCCAGCCCCGCTGGGTGAGGGGGAGATTCATGCGCGCCGCGCCGATTCCTAAAATACGTTCTTTATTCGAACTGTTCTTGCGCTTTCGGGCGAACATTCCAAGCCGCAAGTGAAACGAAGTAATACTCTCGCGCTCCGAAAGACAGACAAGCCTCAAAAAGAAGACGCTATGCCGTTGCGCCGGCCATGACAATATGACGCATGACCTTGCGCCGAACGGGTCTTCCGGCCGGGTTAGCGCGATTTTCCCGTTGGCGCTAAGTCGCTGAATCCCATCGCAAAGAAGCACCACGGAGCGCAGGCGGAGAATCGACTTCTTGCGATTCTCCGCTTAAGCGGTTAGACGATTTACATGCTCCGGATATTTTGCAACGCAGCAAACACCGAAACGCTGCGGCGGAACCTTCTGGGGGCTGTGGGTGCGGCGCTGGTGTTGTGCGCGGCACCCGACCCAACCGGCGGTTACCGTCCGGCCCAGGCAGCCCTTGTGATCCACGCGCCGGATGGACGCCCCGTCATCCCGCCGGGCTTGGAGCGCGCGGACCAGCCCCTGCTTCTGGCGACCGACGCCGAGGCGCGGTCGGTCCAGCTTTCGGAAGAGGACGCCCATCGCTACCGCCGCATCTTCGCGCTTCAGGAGCGGGCGGAGTGGGAGGCGGCCGACTGGGAAATCCGCCTGCTGCGCGACAAGCGCCTGATCGGCCACGTTCTGCGCCAGCGCTATCTGCACCCCGACCGCAAGGCCAGCTACGACGAGCTGGCGGCCTGGATGCAGCAATACGGCGACCTCGCCGGGGCGGAGCGCATCCACAACCTCGCCCAGCGCCGCCAGCCCTCCGGCCAGCGCGCCCCGAAGCCGCCGCGCGGCAACGACGGGGAACGGCTGACCGGATCGCTGGAGCGGCTGGGCGGGCTGCGCCCCGACCCCATCCCGGACCCCGAGCCGGCGTCCGCCGATGCGGCCGAAGCCACCGACGTGGCCACCATCGACGAAAAAGCGGCCGACGAGAAAGCGGCCGACGAGAAAGCGGCCGACGAAAAAGCGGCCGAGGACACCGCGCCGGGCGAAAAGGAAAAGATCACCGTCGCGCCGCGCAGCCGCACCACCAACCGCCCGCGCGGCGACCAGACCGCCATTTCCCGCGTGCAGGAGCTTCTGCGCGAAGGCAAGCCCAACGCGGCGCTCGCCCTGCTCAGCCAGGACGAGGTCGGGCGCAAGCTGGACTCCGTGCAGTACGACCGATCGCGGGCGCGCGTCGCCGCCTCTCTCTATTATGAAGGGGACGTGTCGCAGGCCCTGTCGCTGGCCTCCGCCAGCGCGGCGCGCTCCGGCGAGGTGGTGGTGGAGGCGCACTGGATCGCCGGCCTCGCCGCGTGGCGGCTGAAGCAGCACGACCGCGCCGCCCGCCATTTCGACGCCATGGCCGCGGCCCGCCCGCGCTCCCCCTGGCTGGCCGCCGCCGCCGACTTTTGGGCGGCGCGGGCACACGCCAAGAAGGGCCGCAACGAGGAGGCGCGCGCCCACCTCGCCGCCGCGGCGCGCTTCCCGCACACCTTCTACGGGCTGCTGGCACACCGGACGCTGGGCGGGATCGGCGATCTGCATTGGCGGACGCCGGACCTGACCGGCCAGCACCTGAAGGCCCTTGCGGCGAAGCCCGGCGGCGCCCGCGCCATCGCCCTGCTGCAAGCCGGCCAACGCGATCTGGCGGAGCTGGAACTGCAACGCATCCACCCGCGCGGCGACAGCCTTGCGGAGCAGGCGCTGGTCGCGCTCGCCGACCGGGCGGGGCTGCCGGCGCTGGCGCTCCAGGTCGGCAACGCGGTGACCGCGCCGGACGGCGCGCCCTACACGGCGGCCCTCTACCCGCTGCCGCACTGGAAGCCGCGCGACGGCTTCGCGGTGGACCGGGCGCTGGTCTTCGCGGTGATGCGGCAGGAATCGCGCTTCGACCCGAAGCTGGTCAGCTCCGCCGGGGCGACGGGCCTCATGCAGATCATGCCTGCCACCGCCCAGCATGTGCAGGAGCGCAACGCCGACATCGCCGAGGCCGACGCCGGCCGCTCCGGCCTGATCGACCCGGCCACCAACATGGAGCTGGGCCAGCGCTACCTTGCGGAGCTGCTGGGAAGCCCGGAGGTCGGCAACAACCTGTTCCTGCTGGCCGCCGCCTACAACGCCGGCCCCGGCACGCTGATGCGCTGGCGCCGGGACACGCTGGCCGACGTCAGGGACCCGCTTCTGTTCATCGAGAGCCTGCCCTACGCCGAGACACGGGACTATGTGGAGAAGGTTCTCGCCAACTTCTGGCTCTACCGGCTGCGCCTGGGGCAGGAGATCGGATCGCTGGATGCCGTTGCGGCCGGCGGATGGCCGTTCTATATGGCAGTGGACGCCCACCCGCCCGCCGGGTCCAACGCCCGGTCCACCGAAGTCGCCCAACATGCCGAAGATTGACGAATCCCGCCCCTTCCTGCCGGTCAACATCGCCGTCATGACCGTGTCCGACACGCGCACGCTGGAGGACGACCGTTCCGGCGACGCGCTGGTCGAACGGCTGACCGCGAGCGGCCACAGGCTGGGCGCCCGCGCCATCGTGAAGGACGACGTGGCGAGCATCCGCGCCCAGGTCCAGGCCTGGATCGCCGACCCGGAGATCGACGTGGTGCTGACCACCGGCGGCACCGGTGTCACCGGCCGCGACGTGACGCCGGAAGCGGTAGAGGCCCTGTTCGACAAGCCCATCCCCGGCTTCGGCGAGCTGTTCCGCCAGCTCAGCTACGCCAAGGTCGGCACCTCGACGATCCAAAGCCGCGCCACCGGCGGCGTCGCCAACGGCACCTACATCTTCGCGCTGCCCGGCTCCCCCAGTGCCTGCCGCGACGCCTGGGACGACATCCTCGTCTTCCAGCTCGACAACCGCCACCGCCCCTGCAACCTCGTCGAGCTGATGCCCCGGCTGCGGGAACATCAGGCGTAAATTGGCCCCCCTTTGTATTCCCGTCATCCCCACGCCCGTCATCCCCGCGAAAGCGGGGATCCAGGGCATCCCGACGAGCGCCCGAGTGGCCCTGGATCCCCGCCTTCGCGGGGATGACGATTTCTTGCTGCGGCGGGGCGCTCCGGTGGCGGGAGCAAGCAGGCTTTCATGCTGACCACCCTCCACGCCGCCCTCGCCCGCCTGCCGGGCTTTGCCGCTCTCCCGCCGGACACGCTGGAGCCCATGCCGCGCAAGGGCGTGGCGCATGACCATGTGCGGCTGAAAGGGCGCGGTCTGGTCGCGCGCGTGCCGCGCTGGAGCCAGATGGGCCTCGACCCCGTGGCCAACCTGAACCAGCAGGCCGCGGCCTTCCGGCGCGCCGCCCCCAGCGGCCACACGCCGGAACTGGTTGCCGTGCTCGCGCCCGCCGAGGGTCTTCCCATGGGCGCCCTGATCGTGACGGAGGTGGTCGGCCGCTCCCCGCGTCTGCCCGGCGACATGCCGGCGATCGCCCGCGCCCTGGCCGCCCTGCACCGCCTGCCCCTGCCCGAGCCGGAAGCCCGCGCGCCCCTGCCCGCCCCCGCCGACCCGGTCGCGGCGACGCTGGCCCATGTCGAGCGGCAGGCCGTCTGGTTCGAGCGCGCCGGTCTGGCGCCCGAGGCGCTGGGGCGCATCCGGGCCGAACTGGCCGCCGCACAAGCCTTCCGCCTCACCCCTCCGATTGGCGCCCCGATGCCCGTCACGCTGGTCGGCAGCGACGTTCACCCCGGCAATTTCCTGATCGACCCGTCCGGCAAGGCGTGGTTCACCGACCTGGAAAAGCTCCAGTACGGACACCCGGCCATCGACCTCGCCCACGCCAGCCTCTACACCTCCACCAAGTGGGAGCGGGAGGTCGCGGCGGCGCTGTCGCCCGAGGAGGTCGCCGTCTTCCACGCCGCCTGGGACGCCGCCGTGCCTCCGGCGCTCGCCCAATCCGTGCGGCCGTGGCTTCGCCCCTTGCGCCGGCTGACATGGCTGCGCACCTTGTCATGGATGGCCCGCTGGGCGGTGGAGGGGGCGGCCCTGTCGCCGGACATGCCGGAGTCCCTGGCCGTCCACATGGACGCCCACGCGACGGACGTCCTTCGTCCGGACATCATCGAACGGGTAAGCCGCGATTGGTGGTAGCACCTTGGCGATTGCTTGTGGTTAATGGATGGCGCTTATGGTTAATGGGTGGTCGTGGTTAATGATGGGGCAAGGACTTGAGCCTTAGGCTCGTGTTCAGGGACCCGGTTGGCGTGCAGGTGGACGCGGCATGACGAATTTCCGAAGCGGGCGGGCGGCTCTGGCCGCTGTTCTCCTCTCGACGGTGGGGCTCCTGCCAGCGGCCGGCGCGGCGGCGGCGCAGGGCGCGACCGACCGGCCCTCGCTGACCTCGGCGACCGGCAGCTATCTGGCCGGGCGTTTCGCACAGCACCAGGACGATTGGAGCGCGGCGGCCCTGTTCATGGCGCACGCCCTGTCCGCGGACCCCAGCGACCTCGCCCTGCTGCGCCGCACCTACCTGCTGAAGCTGGGCGAGGGGCACATGGACGCCGCCATCGACCTCGCCAAGCGCCTGATCGACAAGGACAGCGACCCGCAGCTCGCCCTCACGCTGCTGGCCTCCGACAATCTCGCCCGCGGCAAGCAGGCCGAGGCGGAGGCGATGGCCGCCCGCATGCCCAAGGACGGCATGGCGAAGTACATCGGCCCGCTGCTGGACGCGTGGCTGGCGGCCGCGCGCGGCAAGACCGACCAGGCCTTGCAGGCGCTGGACGCCCTGTCCACGGCCAGCGGCTTCGCCGCCCTGCAGGACCTGCACGCCGGCCTGATCCTGGAGCTGGGCGGCCGCAAGGACGAGGCGGCGCAGCGCTACGCCAAGGTGGTGGACAAGGAAGCGCCGCTGCGCGTGGTCCAGATCGTCGGCAGCTTCGACGAGCGCACCGGCCGCAAGGACGAGGCCCGCAAGCTCTACGAGACCTTCAAGGCCAACAACCCCGACAGCCTGATGATCGAGCCGGCGCTGAAGGCGCTGAACGAGGGCAAAACCGCCGCTCCGGTGGTATCCGATGGGCGCCAGGGCCTCGCCGAGGCTCTGTTCGATCTCGCCAGCGCCATCCACCAGGAAGGGGCGGAGGAAACCGCGCTGCTGTTCGGCCGCATCGCCCTGCACCTGCGCCCCGACCTGCCGCTGGCCCGGCTGATGATCGGCGACATCATGGAAAGCCGCGACCACTTCGCCGACGCGCTGACCGAGTTCAAGACGCTGGAAAACGACCCGGTGCTCGGCTGGACCGCCCGCCTGCGCGCGGCGGACAGCCTCGCGAAGCTGGATCACACGGACGAGGCCATCACCGCGCTGTCCAAGCTCTCCGCCGAACGGCCGGAGCGGACGGACGCCATGATCCGCCTTGGCGACCTCTACCGCATGGACAAGCGCTACGGCGAGGCTGCGGACGCCTACACCAAGGCGCTGGATCGCATCGGCACGCCGCAGGACCGGCATTGGGTCGTGCTCTACGCCCGCGCCATGTCCTACGACAAGCTCGACCGCTGGCCCGACGCCGAACGCGACCTGAAGGCCGCCCTGGCGCTGAAGCCGAACGAGGCCTTCCTGCTGAACTATCTCGGCTACAGCTACGTGGACCGCGGGGTGAACCTCGACCAGGCCAGGAGCATGATCGAGCGGGCGGTGGAACTGCGCCCCAAGGACGGCTACATCGTGGACAGCCTGGGCTGGGCGCTCTACCGCACCGGCGATTTCGAAGGCGCAGTGGACAAGCTGGAGCGCGCGGTGGAGCTGAAGCCGACCGACGCGACCATCAACGACCATCTGGGCGACGCCTACTGGCGGGTCGGCCGGCGCGTCGAGGCCCGGTTCCAGTGGAACCGCGCCCTGCGCACCGCGGACGAGGATCCGTTGAAGGACCAGATCCGCGTCAAGCTCGACCAGGGCCTGACCGACCGCAAGGCCGCCGAGGTCGCCCCGGCCAAGGTGCAGTAAGCGCTGGCGCTTCCCCGTTCCATGCACGATAAAGCCCTTCTCTCCTGCGGAGAGAGGGGCTTTACGATTCCGGGGAACGCGCCATGACCGCCATCACCGAGTCCGCACCGGCCAAGCTGAACCTCTACCTGCATGTGGTCGGCCGCCGCGCGGACGGCTATCACGAATTGGACAGCCTCGTCGCCTTCGCCGAGGTGGCGGACCAAGTGTCGGTGCAGCCGGGCGTGGCGCGGGTGGCCCTGCGCGGGGTGGACCTGCCGCCGGTCGGGCCGCGTCTGGCAATCTCGGGGCCGTTCGGGCCGGCGCTGATGGGGGAGAACCCGGCGCAGAACCTCGTCATCCGCGCGGCCCACGCGCTGGCGAACCGGCTCGGGCGCGAGGCCGACGCGCTGGTCGTGCTGGAGAAGGTGCTGCCGGTCGCCTCGGGCATCGGTGGCGGCTCCGCGGACGCGGCGGCGACGCTGCGCGGGCTCGCCCGCCTGTGGGACGTGCCGGTGACCGACCCGCGGCTCTATGAGGTCGGGGCCTCGCTGGGGGCCGACGTGCCGGTGTGCCTCGCCGGACGGTCCTGCTATTTCGGCGGCATCGGGGAGGTGCTGGACGAGGCCCCCGCCCTGCCGGAAACCCATGTGGTGCTGGTCAACCCCGGCGTGCCGGTGCCGACCCCCGCCGTCTTCAAGGCCCGCACGGGCGGCTTCTCGCAGCCCGCCCGCTTCACCGAGGTCCCGGCCGATGCCGCCGCGCTCGCCGCCCTGCTGCGGGAGCGCCGCAACGACCTGACCGAGCCGGCCCTGACCGTCGCCCCGGTCATCGCCGATGCGCTGGCGGCGCTGGAGTCCACGCCGGCCTGCCTGTTGGCTCGCCTGTCGGGCAGTGGCGCGACCTGCTTTGGCCTCTACGCCGGCGCCGACGACGCCACGGCCGCCGCCCGCTCCATCCAGGCCACACAGCCGCGCTGGTGGGTCAAGGCCGCCCGCCTGCTGCCCACCCCGGCGGACGCGCCGCCGCTGCCGAAGGGGATCACGGTCTACCCCGGCTCCGCCACTGCCCCGCCGCCGCCCGTGCCCTTCCCGGACACCGGCGGCTGGGGCGTGGGCTGAGCAAAAGAACGATCAGCAGCCCCCGCCACGGGTCATCGCGCCGCCGAGCATGGCGCCGCCGAGCGTGCCGGCGGCCGTCGCGGCCAGCTTGCCGTCGCCACGGCCGAACTGCGAGCCGACCAGACCGCCGACCGCCGCCCCGCCAAGCACACCGACCAGATCGCCCCCGAGCGGACTGCCGTCGAGCGGCCCACCGCAATCGACCGGAGCGGGCGCCCGATGGACGACGCGCGGCGCGCGCTGCACGATCACCGGCGGCTCTTCCTCCTCCACCACGATCGGGGCCGGGGCGTAATGCACCACCGGCGGGGCCTGCCGGATGATGACCGGGGGCGGGCGGCGGACGATCACCACCTCGTCGTCGTCCTCGTAATACTCGCGGCCGTGATGGTGATGCCCGTGCTTCGCGCGCCAGCCGTGGGCCGGCGCCCAGTCGGGCGGATCGGCCAGGACCGGCGCGGCGCCGGCGGAAAGGGCGACCAGACCAGCCATCAGCGCGACGGCGAGGGACTTGGGAGCGAAGCGGATGTGCGACATGGAAGCTCCAAGAAACGGTTCTTACCCGGATGAACGCCGGAGGCCGCGTCTTTCTTCCACCGATCAACCGTGGCGGGGCAGAGACAATTTGGGGGTAGCCGATCGGCCAGGGGAACGGCCGCGCTCAAGTTCTTGATCTGTTCCTATTGCCGTGCCAGAATTGCGCCATGGTGGACGAACTGCCCGATGTGCCGCTCCCAAACATGCCCCGCAAGGGACGCGGGGCGGTCAGCAACCGCAGCGGCCGGTACGAGCGCGAGGCGCGCGTCGCCGTGGACGACGGCTGGCGCACCTGGGAGGACGAGGATGTTCCCCCGCTGCGCACCACCCAGTCCGTGGACAGCAGCCGCACCATCATCACCCGCAACCAATCCCCCGACATCCCTTTCGACCGCTCGGTGAACCCCTACAAGGGTTGCGAGCACGCCTGCATTTACTGCTTCGCCCGCCCGACCCACGCCTACCTCGGCCTCTCCCCCGGCCTGGACTTCGAGACGAAAATTTTCCGGAAGGCCAACGCGGCGGACCTGCTGGCCGCGGAACTGCGCGCCAAGTCCTACCGCTGCGCACCCCTGGCGCTGGGTGCCAACACCGACCCCTACCAGCCCGTCGAGCGGGAACAGCGCATCACGCGCGGCATCCTTGAGGTGTGCCGCGACTTCAACCAACCGGTGATGATCGTCACGAAGTCGGCACTGGTGCTGCGCGACCTCGACATCCTGGCGCCGATGGCGGCCAAGGGCCTCGTCAACGTCGGCATGTCCCTCACGACGCTCGACCGCGATCTGGCGCGCCGGCTGGAGCCACGGGCCAGCACGCCACCCCGGCGCCTTACCGCCATGCGGGAGTTGACGCAGGCCGGCGTGCCGGTCGCCGCGCTCGCCAGCCCAATGATCCCCGCGCTGAACGACCACGAACTGGAGGCGATCCTGCAAGCGGCGGCGGAGGCCGGCGCGACGCAGGCCAACTATATCTTGCTGCGGCTGCCGCTGGAGATCGGCGACCTGTTCGAGGAATGGCTGCGCGCCCACGCGCCGAACCGGGCGGAGCGGGTGCTAAGCCTGATCCGCCAGTGCCGGGACGGAGGGCTGTACAAATCCGGCTTCGGCAACCGCATGACGGGCTCCGGCCCGGTCGCGGAGCTGCTGTCGAAGCGCTTCAAGCTGGCTTGCAAGCGCTTCGGCCTCAACGCCCGCGACGCCAACCTGAACTGCGCTGATTTCAAGCCGCCGCCGGCGCCGGGCGACCAGCTGACGCTGCTTTGAGCCGCCGCCGACCCCATATGGACGGAAGGCTCTCAGGCAATGGGGAGGGCGCCACCATGACCGTTCCGAAAAACGCGGTGCTGCTGCGGATCTTCATCGGCGAAGACGACCGCCACGACGGCAAGCCGCTCTACGAATGCATCGTCATGAAGGCGCGCGAGATGCACCTCGCCGGTGCGACGGTGCTGCGCGGCGCCATGGGGTTCGGCCACTCCAGCCGGGTGCACACCACCAAGATCCTCCGGCTTTCCCAGGATCTTCCGCTCGTCGTCGAGATCGTCGACAGCGAGGACAAGGTGAACGGCTTCCTGCCGGTCCTCGACGGCATGATGAAGAGCGGTCTGGTGACGCTGGAAAAGGTCCAGGTGCTCCAGTATGGGGAGGAAACCATCCGCGAACCGACCCGCCTGACCTGACAAATACGGTTTTGCGGAGCCCTTCCTCTCTCATTCCGTCATCCCCGCGAAGGCGGGGATCCAGTCTGTTCAAGCACTTATGTGCGGAGCTTTCTGGATCCCCGCCTTCGCGGGGATGACGACGGAAGGTCTTCGTCCAACATCTCACAGTCTCTCAACCCGCCACACCCGGAGCTATGCGAGCGGTTGATTCCCGGGCGGACTTGTGTACCCTCCCCACACCGCCCGCGAGGGATGGCGCCTCCTGCCGCGCATGCCCGTGGCGGGAGTCGCCTGAACCCCTCCGTTCCCGGTTCTTGCCGTGGCCCTGCGTCCATCCGGTCCAACCACCCCGGGCCAACCACGCCCATCACGAGACGAGCATGTTCCTGACCTACAGCCTGGTCGCCCTCGGCGGCGCGATCGGCAGCGTTGCCCGCTTCTGGTGTTCCGGTCTGGTCGCCAACGCCGTCGGGCAGACCTTCCCCTGGGGCACCCTGGTGGTGAACGTCGCCGGAAGCTTCGTCATCGGCTTCACCGCCACGCTGACCGGCCCGGACGGCCGCCTCTTCGTCCCGTCGGACGCCCGGATCTTCGTGATGACCGGCATCTGCGGGGGTTACACGACCTTTTCGTCCTTCTCGCTCCAGACGCTTGGGCTGATGCAGGACGGCGAGTGGTTCCAGGCGGGGTGGAACGTCGTGCTCTCCGTCGTGCTGTGCATGATTTCGGTCTGGCTTGGGCATGTTGCCGCGGCCAGCCTCAACCAGCTCAAGGGGGCGTGAGGTCCGGGGACTTCACGGGGGCTCGGCTCAGGTCTTGCCCAGCTGGATCACGCGCAGATTGTTGGTCGTCCCCGCCTGGGCGAAGGGGATGCCGGCCACCACGACCATGAAGTCGTTGGGCTGCGCGAAGCCCTCCGACTGCGCGATGCGGGTGGCGCGCTCCACCATCTCCTCGTAGGTGTGGATGTCCTCCGACGGGACGCTGTGGGCGCCCCACAGCAGGCACAGGCGGCGGGACACCGCGCCGTGCGGCGTAATCGCCAGGATGGGCACGGGCGGACGCTTGCGGGCGATGCGCGCCGCCGTCGTGCCGCTGGAGGTGAAGGCCACGATCGCCGCGGCGTGGATGACCTCCGCCAGATCGGCCGCCGCGGCGGCGACCGCGTGCGCGGCGGTCTGCTCCTCCCCCGGCGCGGAGGCGTCGATGATCGAGCGGTAGAGCTTGTGCTGCTCCGTGCTGCGGATGATGCGGTCCATCATCGTCACCGCCTCCGCCGGATAGGCGCCGGACGCCGATTCGGCCGACAGCATGACCGCGTCGGCGCCGTCGTAGATGGCCGTCGCCACGTCCGACGCCTCGGCCCGCGTCGGGGTTGGGGCGTTGACCATGGAATCGAGCATCTGCGTCGCCACGATCACCGGCTTCACGGCCAGACGACAGGCGCGCACCAGCTCCTTCTGGCGGCCGGGCACCTCCTCGTGCGGGATCTCGACGCCCAGGTCGCCGCGAGCGACCATCACCGCGTCGGACAGGCGGATGATGTCGTCGATGCGGTCCAGCGCCGCCGGCTTCTCGATCTTTGACATCAGGCCGGCGCGGTCGCCGATCAGCCCGCGCGCCTCCAGCAGGTCGGCCGGCTTCTGCACGAAGGACATCGCCACCCAATCGACGCCGAGGTCGAGCCCGAAAGCCAGATCATCGCGGTCCTTCGCGGTCAGCGGCGACAGCTCCAGCACCGTGTTGGGCAGGTTGACGCCCTTGCGGTTGGAGATCACGCCGCCGAAGAGAACCTTCGCGTCGATGTGGTCGTCGCCGAGCCCGGTGACCTCCACGCGCACGCGCCCGTCGTCGATCAGCAGGTTGTGCCCCGGCATGACCGCCGCGAAGATTTCCGGATGGGGCAGCGGGATGGCGTCCTTGTCGCCGTCGTTGCCCGACAGCACGAAGCGGATCGTCTCGCCGGACTTGACGGTGATCTTGCCGTCCCGGATCGTGCCGACGCGGATCTTCGGCCCCTGCAAATCCTGCAAAATGCCGATGGGCCGACCGACCTCGGCCTCCAGCGCGCGGACGGCGGCGTGCACCTTGGCGTGGTCGTCGTGCGTTCCGTGGCTGAAGTTCAGCCGAAAGGTGTCGACGCCGGCCAGGAACAGACGCTTCAGCATCTCGGGCGTGTTGCTGGCCGGACCGACCGTGGCGACGATTTTGGCGCGGCGATGGCGACGCATGCTTTTCTCGGCCGTTGAGGGCCGCCTCCTTGATGGAGTCTCGGAAATCGCGTGTGACGATGCAGGCGGGGACAATCGGGGCCGGCGCTTCGCAAAGAGCTTGTCCGTCATGGCCGAAAGGCAAGGCTCCGGAATCCGGCGCCCCGTTGAGGCGGCCGCGACGCTTGGCGGTCCGGCCGGTTGAGGGGAAAGCACCGAGCCCGGAGAGCGCCCATGCCGCCCACAACACCGTCCGCAGTGGCCGATTCCACCGTCCGGTTCGCCACCGGTCGCTCCACCGGCTTCGCCCGCCCGGACGGCTCCTGCCTCGGCCGGCAGCCGGAGGAGGATGATCAGGACGAAGGACGGAACGAGCCACCGGTGCCCGCAGCACCGGCCGACCCTCGGGAGCCGCCCGCCGATCCGGCAACCCCAATGAACCCGGCGTAGGGGGAGCGGCCGCTTAGCGGCCGGGGCCGATCCCGCGCACGAACAGGGCGACGGCCTTGCGCACGAAGGCGTCGCGCTCCTCGTCCGGCGGGAAGTCGCACAGGCCCAGTTCCAGCGCGCAGTGCGAGCCGCCCTGCAAGGCGGCGAGGAACTGAATGGCGGCGAAGGCCGGCTCCTCGATGTCGGCCAGACCGCGCTGGACCAGCCGCTCGAACAGGGCCGTGAAGCAATCTATGCCCTTTTCCGGCCCGGCCTGGAAATAGAGCTGCGCCAGTTCCGGAAAGCGCGCCGCTTCCCCCAGCACGATCTGGTGAACCTTCATCGCCTCCCGCGACCAGATCAGGTCGACGAACCGGCGGCCGGCGCAGCGCAGCGCCTCCTCCAGCGCCATCCCGTCGAAGGCGTCGGGCGTGAAGCGCATCCCCCGCTGTTCGCACTCCGCGTGGATGGTGGCGACGAACAACTCCTCCTTGGAGGGAAAACGGGTATAAAGTGTGGTCTTCGACACACGCGCCCGTTGCGCCACGAGATCCATGGACGTCGCGGCGTAGCCCAGTTCCAGGAACGTCTCCTTCGACGCGGCCAGGATCCGTTCCGTTTTGGGGTCGGTCTTGGGATCCGGCTTCGGCGGGGACGGGGGTGCGGCAATTGGCTCTGTGGACATCTGCACTGAACTGTATCGTTCACTCTTGACGGCGCCGTGGCCTCGGCCTAGGAGTTTATCAGTACGGTACAGTCCAGTCCAGTCGGGAGAGAGGTCATGATTCGGCGGTTGGGGTCGCGCGGCGTGGTTTTGGCGCTGCTGCTCGGGACGTCGGCGCTGACCGGCTGCAAGGAAGGCAACAGCGCCGCGGCGCCCGAACCACGGCCGGTGCGCGTTGCCACCGTGGCGCTGGAACCGGCCGACGAGACTGTCCGCTACCCCGCCGTGATCCGCCCGCGAATCGAGGCCGACGTCGGCTTCCGAGTCGGCGGCAAGGTGGTCGCCCGTCTGGTGGAGGTCGGCGCTCGGGTGGAGCGCGGTACGCCGCTGGCCCGGCTGGACCCCGCCGACATCGAGCTTCAGACGCGCGCCACCCAGGCGCAGCTCGCCTCCGCCAAGGCCGATGCCGCCAACGCGCGCTCCGACTTCGAGCGCTATTCGAAGCTGAAACAGGGCGAGTGGACCACCCGCCAGGAATACGACCGCCGCAAGACCGCCCTGGACAAGGCCGAGGCCAAGGTCCGCGAGATCGAGGCGCAGTTGCGCGTCCTGAACAACTCGGTCCAGTACACGACCCTGCTGGCCGACGGCCCCGGCGTCGTCACCGCCGTGCTGGCAGAGCCCGGACAGGTGGTCGCCCAGGGCCAGCCCGCCTTCCGCGTCGCCCGTCTGGGCGAGGTGGAGGCCGTCGCCAACATCCCCGAACAGCAGCTTGCCACCCTGCCGCAACGCCGGCTGTCGGTCGAGTTGTGGGCGCAGCCCGGCCTTCAGATCGCCGGAACCCTGCGCGAAGTGGCGCCCAGCGCCGACCCCGGCACCCGCACCTATCAGGCGCGCGTCACGCTGAAGGACCCGCCGCCGTCGGTGCAGCTGGGCATGACCGCGACCCTCATCACCCGGTTTGAGCGCGGCGGCATGGTCGCCCGCTTGCCCCTGACCGCTGTTACACAGAGGGACAAGGACACCGCCGTCTGGGTGGTGGCCGGCGAGACCGGCGACCGGCTGGAGCTGCGCCCCGTCGCCGTCCTGGCCTACGCCGGCGACCTTGCCGTCGTCGCGGGCGGGCTGAAGGACGGGGAGCGCGTCGTCACCGCCGGCGTGCACAAGCTGGACGCCGGGCAGCCGGTGCGCATCTGGACGGAGCCGGCGCGATGAGCGGCCCCACCATGAATGTAAAGCACAAGAACAACCTGTCCGCCTGGGCGCTGTCGAACCGCACGCTGGTGCTGTTCTTCATCCTGGCCAGCGTTCTGGCCGGCGCGCTCGCCTACGTCAATCTGGGCCGGGCGGAGGATCCGTCCTTCACCTTCAAGGTGATGACCATCCGCACCACCTGGCCCGGCGCCACCGCGCGCGAGGTGGAGCAGTTCGTCACCGACCGCATCGAGAAGAAGCTGGAGGAGGTCCCCTACTACGACTTCGCCCGCAGCTATTCCAAGCCCGGCGAGTCGGTGATCTTCCTGCAGCTGAAGGACAGCACGCCGCCGCGCAAGGTCGCCGACCTCTGGTATCAGGTCCGCAAGAAGGTGGGCGATATCCGTTACACCCTGCCGGACGGCGTGATCGGCCCCTCCTTCAACGACGAGTTCGGCGACGTCTATTCCGCCATCTACGGCTTTATGGGCGAGGACTTCACCCCCGCCCAGCTGAAGAAGGTCGCGGAGGACGTGCGCGCCAAGCTGCTGCGCCTGCGCGACGTGGAGAAGGTGGAGCTGATCGCCCCGCAGGAGGAGCGCGTCTTCGTCGAGATCTCCAGCCAGCGGCTCGCCAGCTTCGGCCTGCCCGTGGAATCGGTGATCCAGGCGCTCCAGCGCGAGAACGCCATCGCGGCGGCGGGCGACGTGGACACCGGGTCGCAGCGCGTCTTCGTGCGCGTGGACCTCGGCCTCGACACGGCGGAGAAGGTGCGCGCCATCCCCGTGGAGACGGGCGGACGCATGCTGACCATCGGCGACGTGGCCGAGGTGAAGCGCGGCTATGTGGAGCCGCGCCAGTACACGCTGCGCTACAAGGGGCGCGAGGCGGTGGGGCTGGGCGTCGTCATGGCGAAGGGCGGCAACGTCCTGCATCTGGGCGAGGCGCTGAAGGCCGAGATGGCGAAGATCCAGGGCTCGCTGCCGGTCGGGCTGGACGTGGCGCAGATCGCCGACCAGCCGCAGGTGGTCGAGCATTCGGTCGGCGAGTTCATGGAATCGCTGGCGGAGGCGTTGGGCATCGTCATCCTGGTCAGCCTCGTCAGCCTGGGCTGGCGCACCGGCATCGTCGTGGCGCTGGCCGTGCCGCTGGTGCTGGCGCTGACGCTGGTCGCCATGCAGGTGCTGGGCATCGACCTGCACCGCATCTCTCTGGGCGCGCTCATCATCGCGCTGGGCCTGCTGGTGGACGACGCCATCATCGCGGTGGAGATGATGGTGGTGAAGATGGAGCAGGGCTGGGACCGGATGAAGGCCGGCGCCTTCGCCTACACCTCCACCGCCTTCCCCATGCTGACCGGCACCGTCGTGACGGCGGCGGGCTTCGTGCCGGTGGGCCTCGCCGCGTCGGCGGCGGGCGAATACACCAACGCCATCTTCTGGGTGGTTGGTCTGTCGCTGCTGCTGTCCTGGATCGTGGCGGTGATCTTCACGCCCTATCTGGGCTTCATCCTGCTGCCCCAGCCCAAGCACGTCCATCATCACGGCGAGGAACTGGACATCTACAACACGCGCGGCTACCGCATCCTGCGCCGGATGGTGGAGGCCTGCGTGCGCGCCCGCTGGGTCACCATCGCCGTGACCGTCGGCGCCTTCTTCGCGGCGCTGGTCGGCTTCGGCTTCGTGCAGCAGCAGTTCTTCCCCAGCGCCAGCCGGCCGGAGCTGCTGGTGGACATCCGCCTCGCTGAAGGTTCCTCCTTCGAGGCGACCAGCGCCGAGGTGCGCAAGATGGAGGCGCTGCTCGCCGCCGACCCCAACGTGGATTACTGGGCGGCCTACACGGGCGGCGGCTCCCCGCGCTTCTACCTGCCGCTGGACCAGCAGTTGCAGAACAGCAACTTCGCCCAGTTCATGGTCATGACCAAGGGGCTGGAGGAGCGTGAGCATGTCCTGACCGCGCTGGAAAAACGTCTGGAGACCGACTTCCCGGCGGCGCGCGTGCGCATCAGCCGGCTGGAGAACGGCCCGCCCGTCGGCTATCCGGTGCAGTTCCGCGTCACCGGCGACGACCCGGCGACCATCCGCAGGATCGCCTACGATCTGCGCGACCGCATGCGCGCCCACCCGAACATGGCGAACGTCCATCTGGACTGGGACGAGCTGTCCAAGCGCGTCCGGCTGGAGGTGGACACGGCCAAGGCGCGGGCGCTCGGCATCTCCAAGCAGGACCTGTCGAACGCGCTGCAACTGCTGCTGAACGGCATGGCGCTGACCCAGTACCGTGAGGGCACCGAACTGATCGGCGTCGTCCTGCGCACCACGCCGGAGGAGCGGCTGGACCTGTCGCGGCTGGGCGAGCTGACCATCCGCACCGGCCGCGGCGACGCCGTGCCGCTGTCCCAGGTCGCGACCGTAAAGTACGAGCTTGAGGAGCCGGTGCTGTGGCGCCGCGCCCGCGAGACGACCATGACCGTCAAGGGCGACGTGACCGGCGGCATCCAGGCCCCGGTGGTCAGCACGCAGCTGGACGCGGAGTTCGCGGCGTTGCGCGCCACGCTGCCGGCCGGCTACGCCATCGCCATGGGCGGCGCCATCGAGGAAAGCGCCAAGGGCCAGGACTCCATCGCCGCCATGCTGCCGCTGATGCTGCTGATCATGGTGACGGCGCTGATGCTGCAGCTGCAGAGCTTCTCGCGCGTCATCATGGTTCTGCTGACGGCGCCGCTGGGGCTGATCGGGGTGACGGCGTCGCTGCTGCTGTTCAACCTGCCCTTCGGCTTCGTCGCCATGCTGGGCGTCATCGCGCTGGCCGGCATCATCATGCGCAACTCGGTCATCCTGGTGGACCAGATCGAGCAGGACGTGCGCCAGGGCCGGTCCCGCTGGGACGGCATCATCGAGGCGACCGTGCGCCGCGCCCGCCCCATCGCCCTGACGGCGGCGGCGGCCATCCTCGCCATGATCCCGCTGGCCGGCAGCGCCTTCTGGGGTCCCATGGCCGTCGCCATCATGGGCGGCCTGACGGGCGCCACCGTGCTGACGATCTTCTTCCTGCCGGCGCTCTACGCCGCCTGGTTCCGGGTGAAGGGTCCGGCGCGGGAGAAGGCGAAGCGGGAGGCTCTGCCGAACGGGGTTGTGAACCCGGCGGAGTGAGGCTCACTCCCTCTCCCCTCTGGGGAGAGGGTCGGGGTGAGGGGGTCCGGCATCTGCCGAACACCCCGGTCCCCCGTGATCCCCCTCACCCTAACCCTCTCCCCAGAGGGGAGAGGGAACCGAACTTACGCCAGCGCGACCGGCTCGACCGACCCGTCCAGCGACATCAGCAGCAGTTCGACTTCCAGGTCCGGGTGCTTCTGCTTGATCATGGCCGCGAGCGTGCGCAGCTGCTCCGCGTGGACGGCGGTTTCCTTGTCCTTGTCGTCCTTCAGGTCCTGGCCCAGGAAGACGCGGTAGGCGCCGCAGTCGCGGTGATCCATGACGATCACCTTGTGGATGTGGTGCAGCTGCTTGGCGACGTCCACATGGTCCCAGAAGGCCTCGCCCCAGGCCTTCTTCTTGTCGGTCAGGGCGCCCAGCGAGGCGCCGGCCAGGATGACGTGGTCGTAGTTGTTGGTCAGGCCGCGCCCGTCCATGTAGCGGACGATGTCGTCCACCAGACGGTAGTCCATGCAGGAGAGCAGAAGCGCCTCGACGTTGCCGGCGGCGCGGGCCTTGCCGGGGATCACTGGGGCCAGCAGCATGGCGCCAGCGCCCAGCGACGCGATCTTCAGGAAGGAGCGGCGGGAGTTGTGCTGCGGCGCGCCGCAGCAGTCGTGGCCTTCGGAATGGGAATGGGCGTGGCCGGTGTCGTGACGCATGGAAGCCTCTTGTTCGCTGTATCGGTGCTTTTTGGTGCAGCGTCGGGTGCCGCTATCGAAAGAGGCACCCATATTCCCGCCACAACCGCCGCGTCACAAGAGGCAAGCTTTCCACACTGCAAAATTTTCACACGGGAGACGCCGCTTCCTTCCAATCCTTTCAAGTCATTCGTAAGCTTATTACCCCAGCGTCAATTTGCCGCGACATCCACGTCCAGCTTCATCTTCGGGTGAATGCCGCAGAAGACGTGATAGCGGCCCGGTTCCGGGAAGGGGATCAGCGCGCTCTGCCCCGGATCCTGGACGCCGCTGTTGAACTCCTTGCCGTTCAGCTCGTAGCGGACGTTGTGCTCGCGGATGTCGTCGTTCTGGACCTTCAGGGTCTGGCCGGGGTGCAGCCGCAGTTCGGCCATGCTAAAGCGCTTGCCCTTCTGGCCGATCACCGGCGGCTCGCCCGCTGGTGCGGCCGCAGCCATTGCAACAGAGGCCATCGCAATGGCGGCTGGCGCTTCCGGCTTGAAGGCCGGGGCCGGGCCGGTGGCGTCCAGGCTGCGCAGGAAGGCCAGCAGGTCGGCCTTCTCCTCCGCCGTCAGGGTCAGGCGCGGCAGGTCGGGCGACAGGGTCGGCCGGTCTACATACTTGCCGGCGTAGTGGTCGAGCACCGCCTCCAGCGTCGCCATTGAGCCGTCGTGCATGTAGGGTGCCCGGCGGCCGACGTTGCGCAGGCTTGGCGTTTTGAAGGCGTGGTCGACGCTGGGTTCGTTCAGGATGACGCCACGGCCCTTGTCCTCGTCCGGCAGGCCGATGTCGTGGAAGGCATGGTCGGTGAAGCCCCAGCCGGAATGGCAGGATGCGCAGCCGGCCTTGCCCGTGAACAGCTCGAACCCGCGCTTGGCGCCGTCGGACAGCGCCTTGGCGTCGCCGGCGACCCAGCGGTCGAAGGCGGTCTCGCCGGACTGGATGGTGCGCTCGAAGGTGGCGATGGCCTTGCCGGCGTTGGCCGCGGTGATGCGCGGATCCTCCGGGAAGGCGGCGGCGAACAGCGGGGCGTAGTCGGGCTTGGCCGAGATCGCCTTCACCATGCCGTCCAGCGTCTGGTTCATCTCGCGCGGGTTCTGGACGGGGCCGAGCGCCTGTTCCTCCAGGCTGGCGGCGCGGCCGTCCCAGAAGAAGCGCTCGCCCCAGGCGGCGTCGGCGACGAAGGGCGTGCGACGGCCGAGCGGCGCGCCGTCCAGCCCGTCGGCCCGCGCGCGCCCGTCCTGGAAGCCCTTGCCCGGCTCGTGGCAGGAGGCGCAGGCGCGGTCGCCGGCCCCGGACAGGGCGGTGTCGTGGAACAGTCGCTCGCCCAGTGCGGCCTTCGCCGCCGAATAGCCGTTCGTCACCGGGAAGGGCACGGCGGCGGGCCGGGCGTAGTAGGCGGGATCGGCCGGTGCGGCCTCCGGCGCGCCTGCGCGCTGCGCGGAAATCGCCACGGACGCGGCGCCGGCCAGCGCGGCGCCCATCACGCCGGCAACGAGAATGGAGCGGGTGCGGGAACGGAGCGGCGGGGAGGCTGGCATCGGCACGATCCAGTAATGAGAGTTATTCTCATTTGCGGTGTACCGCGTGCGACCCCACCCGCGCAAGGGATATCCGATGAACTGCGGCCAAAGGACGCAATGGCAAGCCTACGCCGGACGCACATAAGAAACGGGCCGCTCCCCCGTCAAGGGGAACGGCCCGTTCTGGACATGGCGTTTTGGACATGGGCGGCCGGGTGTTAGCCGCGCGTGCTGCTCGGCGCCTTCGTGCCGGTGGCGACGGTGTCGCTGGCCGGCTTCTGGGTGCTGGCGCTCTGGCCATGGTTGGCCGAGCAATCCGCTTGGGCGATCCCAGCCGTCAGGAGAGCGGCGAGACCGAACAGCGCGGCAACCGGCTTGGCTCCATGAGACATTGGATCACCTCCTTTCCGATTTGTTGAACCCGAGAACTCCATGTGTGGGGTCCGGGGGACCCGGTCAACGGCCTCTACCGCCCGTACAGGATTACGCCAAGGGGTCAGACGCCGGTCTCCAGCGCGTCGCGCATGACGGCGAACAGTTCCGCCTTGTCCTCGAAGCCGATGCCCGGAAGGTTCGGCAGGCGGACGCGGCCGTCCTCCACGGCGATGCTGTCGGCGAAGCCGCAGAAGGGCTTGAAGACGTCCGGGTAGGACTCGTTGCCGCCCAGATGCAGACCGGCGGCGATGTTCAGGGACATCTGGTGCCCGCCGTGCGGGACGACGCGGCGGCTGGACCAGCCGTTCTCCGCCAGCATGTCCAGCGTGCGCAGGTACTCCACGAGGCCGTAGCTCAAGGCGCAGTCGAATTGCAGCCAGTCGCGGTCGGGGCGCATGCCGCCGTGGCGGATCAGGTTGCGGGCGTCCTGGTGGCTGAACAGGTTCTCGCCGGTCGCCATGGGCTTGTCGTAGTGCTTCGCCAGTTCCGCCTGGAGTGCGTAATCCAGCGGGTCGCCGGCCTCCTCGTACCAGAACAGGTCGTAGGGCTTCAGCGCCTCCGCGTAGGCGATGGCGGTCTTCAGGTCGAAGCGGCCGTTGGCGTCCACGCACAGGTTCTGCCCGTCGCCGACCACCTCCAGCACCGCCTCGATGCGGCGCAGGTCGTCGTCCAGCGAGGTGGCGCCGATCTTCATCTTCACGACCTTGTAGCCGCGGTCGCGGTAGCTGCGCATTTCGGCCTGGAGCGCCTCCACTCCCTTGCCGGGGTAGTAGTAGCCGCCGGCCGCGTAGACCCACACCGACTCGTCCGCGACCCCGCCCCGGTAGCGGTCGGCGAGCAGGCGATACAGCGGCTTGCCGGCGATCTTCGCCACGGCGTCCCACACCGCCATGTCGATGGTGCCGACCGCGACGGAGCGCTCGCCATGGCCGCCCGGCTTCTCGTTGGTCATCAGCCGCGCCCAGATCCGGAACGGGTCCAGGTTGTCGGCGGCCTCGTCAATCAGGCTGTCGGGGGCGGCGGACATCAGGCGGGGGATGAAGCGCTCCCGCATCAGCCCGCCGGCCCCATAGCGCCCGTTGGAGTTGAATCCGTAGCCGATCACCGGCTTGCCGTCGCGCACCACATCGGTCACCACAGCGACGACGCTGCAGGTCATCTGGCTGAAGTCGATGTAGGCGTTGGCGATGTCGGACTTGATGCCAACAGTCTTTTCCCGGATCTCCACGATGCGCACGGCGTTTCCTCCCTCTATGCTTGGGCGGACCATAGGGGCGGACGGCATCGCGCGGCCAATGCCGGTTTCAAATCGCGTGATGCGCGTTCGGCATGACGGATGGACCTGATCTGGCGTGGAACTGACGTGGCTTGAAGACTTCCTGGCGCTCGCCGACTGCGGGAACTTTTCCCGCGCGGCGGAGGGGCGCCACCTGACGCAGCCGGCCTTCAGCCGCCGCATCCGCGCGCTGGAGGACTGGGTGGGCACGCCGCTCTTCGATCGGACGACGCAGCCGGTCGGCCTGACCGAGGCCGGGCGCCGCTTCCGCCCCTTCGCGGACGAGACGGTGCGCCGCATCCTGCAAGGACGGGAGGAGGCCCGCATGGCCGGGGAGGTTGCCGCCGCGACCCTGCGCTTCGCGGCCACCCACGCGCTGTCGCTGACCTTCTTCCCGCAATGGCTGCGCCGGCTGGAGGGTCAGGCGCGGCTGGGCGCCATCCACCTCGTCTCCGACAGCATGCAGGCTTGCGAGCAGGTGATGCTACAGGGCCAGACGCAGTTCCTGCTGTGCCACCACCATCCGGCCGCCCCCTCCCGGTTGGAGGGTGCCGCCTTCCGCTCCGCCCGCGTCGGAGAGGACGTGCTGGTTCCGGTGACGGCCGTGCGCGCGGACGGGGGGCCGCTCCACGGGCTGTCCGACGGTGCCCTGCCCCATCTGGCCTACAGCCCGGAATCCGGCATGGGCCGCATCGTCGCGGCGGCGCGTGCCGGATTCCCCGTGCCGTTGCGGCTGGAAACGGTGTTCACCTCCCATCTGGCGGCGGTGCTGCGCACGCTCGCCCGCGACGGGCGCGGCGTGGCGTGGTTGCCGGAAAGCCTGATCGCCGAGGATCTGGCCCAGGGCGCCCTGGCGCGGGCCGGCGGGCCGGAGTGGGACATCGCCGTGGAGGTGCGGCTGTTCCGCCCCCGCGCCCGCCAGAGCCCGGCGGCGGAGGCCTTCTGGACGCTGGCCGCCAAAGCCGACCAGGGGGCGGGGAATGGCTGAGGATTACACGCTGTACGGGGTTCCCGGCTGGGGCTCCGTGCTCGTCGAGGCGATGCTGACCCGCTGCGGCGCGCCGTTCCGGTTCGAGGACGTGGACGGCTTCGACCGCGACGGCCCGGCGCGCGATCGGCTGGTGGCGGTGAACCCACTGGCCCAAGTGCCGGCGCTGGTGCTGCCCGACGGCACGGTGATGACGGAAAGCGCAGCCATCGCGCTCCTGCTGGCCGAACGCCACCCGCAGGCCGGGCTGGCGCCCCCGCCCGGCACGCGGGAACGGGCGGGCTTCCTGCGCTGGCTGGTTTGGATGGTCGCGAACGTCTACCCAACCTTCACCTACGGCGACTATCCGGAGCGCTGGGCCGCGAACGCGCCGGACGACCTGCGCGCGTCGACCCTCGCCCACCGACAACGCCTGTGGCGGGAGTTCGAGGCGGTGGCCGTGGTCGGCCCATGGGTGCTGGGGGAAGGCTTCTCGGCGCTCGACATCTACGTCGGGGCGATGGTGCATTGGCGCCCGCGCCGCGCGTGGTTCGCGGAGAACTGTCAGAGACTGTCGGCGGTGGCGGACCGGGTGTTGTCACTGCCGGACCTGGCGCCGGTCTGGCGGCGGAATTTTCCGCCGGAAAGCTGAAGAGGGACGACGGCGGAGGGCGGCGCGGTCATCGCGGGGATGGCCGCCCCCACTCCGTAAGACCAGCCGCTCAGCGGGTGGTGATGGCCTTGTAGACCAGATAGACGGGGGTGGCGTGGAACCAGGCGGTCACGAACTCGCGCACGACCTGGGCGGCAGTGGGCTGGGCAACGGCGGGCTGGACGCGTTCGGTGCCGATCTGGGAGAAGGTCGAGCTGTTCATGGTGATCTCCATCGTTCGCTGATGAGAGGACTATACACTGGTATACCAAATACCCTATGCGCTGTTATTGCATGGCGGCACGGCAAAAACGCAACGCTTTCAATGCTTTATTATCGTACTTTCCGTTCTGCGCACAGTTTTCCCCGCAACCTTTTATGCCATTTGGCCGCACGCGCCGGACGGATAAGGTCTAGCCACGGCGCCCGTCCACCCCCACCTTTCGGCCATGCCCCGCGACGATTCCCACACCCCGTTTCCCGCCGTCCCGTCCGACCACTGGGACGGCAAGCGCTTCTTCAACCCGCACGCGGATACCGACAAGGGCCTGCGCGACCTGTGGGGCCTCTACAAGGCCTCGAAGAAGGCCCCGCGCTGGACGCCGCCCCCACCGGTGCAGCCGGGCGTCCCGCCCATTCCGTCGCTCGCGGTGGGCGAGGTGGCACTGACCTTCATCGGGCACGTCACCTTTCTGATCCAGGTCGGCGGCGCCACCTTCCTGACCGACCCGGTCTTCTCCGACCACGCCGGGCCGTTCGGGCGGTTGGGGCCGAAGCGGGCGCGGGCGCCGGCGGTGCGGATGGACGACCTGCCGCCGGTGGACGCCGTCCTGCTCAGCCACAATCACTACGACCATCTCGACGCCCCGTCACTGCGCCGGCTGGCGCGCGAGCGCGGCGTGCCGCAGGCGGTGACGGGGCTCGGCAACGGGCGGGCGATGCGCCGGGCCGGCTTCGACGCGGTAAACGAGCTGGACTGGTGGGATGGGCTGGAGGGGCCGGAGGGCACGCGCATCACCTTCGTGCCGGCGCAGCACTGGTCGGCGCGCCGCCCCTTCGACCGGCGCAGGACGCTGTGGGGCGGATTCGTGATCGAGGCGCCGGGCGTCACCGTCTATTTCGCGGGTGACACCGGCTATTGCCCCCATTTCCGGCAGATCGCGGACCGCTTCGGCCCCATCGATGTCGCGCTGCTGCCCATCGGCGCCTACGAGCCGCGCTGGTTCATGGCCGCCCAGCACATGAACCCGATGGACGCCGTGCAGGCGCATCGGGACCTGCAAGCGCGGCAGAGCGTCGCGATGCACTTCGGCACCTTCCAGCTGACCCCGGAATCCATCGACGCGCCGGCCGGGGACCTCGATGCGGCGATGGCCGAACTGGCCGTAGATTCTAAGCGTTTCGTCGTGCCGGGCTTCGGCGAGACGCTGCGTTTCCGCCCCCGCTATATCTAGGGGCGAGGCACTTTCACCGCCCGATATATGGCGCAAGAGTCATTGCCGGGAGCGAGTCCGAAGGGGTACGCAGAGGTAGGACGCAACCACCACCTACGGCGGAGCCCGGCGAGAATGCAGTTGGAAATCAATGCCTTCGTCAGTTCGCTCAGCGGCGAATCGGACTACGACATGCGGGCGCTGGACCGCGTGCGGGACACGGTCCGGTCATTGGCCGAAAGCCTGGCAGACTTGAACCTCGGCATCATCCTGGAGTTGCGGGACGTGCAGCGGTCGCAGACCCTCGACCGCATCGTCAACGCCGACGCCCTGATCCGCTGAGCGGGTGTTCTACTTGCGCATGGGCCACGCCCGCCGTGCCAGGCGGGCATCCAAATCGTCGGCCTCCAGCGTCGGCTCGCCCTGGCTGCGCAGGACGAAGCTGAAGGTGTCCATGACCCGGTCGAGCACGATTTCCTGATCGTCGGGGCGACGGCTGACCGACACCACGGCATACCCCGCCGCCCGCGCCACCGACGCATCCCCGCGCAGGCCCCGCACGCCCCATCCGGCCAGCGCGGCCTTGCAGCGGAACAGCTCCACCGACAGGCCGGAGCCTCCCGTGGCGCCCTTCACCACATAGCAGGCGGCGACCGCCAGCGGGGCCAGCAGCCCGTCCCAATCCAGGCAGTCCTCCCGCGACACCCACATGCCGCCGACGGAGCAGGCGGCGGCCCCGATAGCCTCGCCCAGCCCGGCGCGGAAGGCGCGCAGGCCCTCCACCGCCTCCTCGGCCGCCATCGGTTCGGTCCGCACGCCGTCGGGCATCAGCAGCAGGCGCCCGGCCCACTCGGTGGAGGGGGGAAGCTGCTCGGTGAGGCGGGCGATCAGGGCCTCGCGTGCGGCGGCGAAGGGGACGACCTTGGACATGCGGACTGGGACCGGAAAAATGAGGACGGGGACCGGTTGCGGAAGGAAGCGAATGCCGGCGCCCCTGTCAACCGACGCGCGAGGGGTGGACGCCGTTGTCACGGGCCGGCCGGCACGCCTGAAAAAATCCGGTCACCCCTGTTCGATTTCGCTTGCCAGGGTCCGGGAACGGGCTTATAAGCCGGCCTCCGTTCCGGATTAGCTCAGTCGGTAGAGCAGCGGACTGTTAATCCGCGTGTCGCTGGTTCGAGTCCAGCATCCGGAGCCAAAACGCGGGTGTAGCTCAGTTGGTTAGAGCGCCGGCCTGTCACGCCGGAGGCCGCGGGTTCAAGTCCCGTCACTCGCGCCACTCTCTCTTCTCAATCCTCGCATAAGGCCGGGGAAGGCCAGAGGAGGAGTGACGATCATGGCGCGTCTCGCCGCCAACCTTTCCATGATGTTCACCGAGGTTCCGTTCCTCGACCGCTTCACTGCGGCCGCGGAGGCGGGTTTCCGCGCGGTGGAGTTCCTGTTCCCCTACGAATTCCCGGAAGCCGACCTCGCCCGCCGCAAGGCGGACAGCGGCGTTTCGGTCGCGCTGTTCAACCTGCACCCCGGCGACTGGGCCGCGGGCGAGCGGGGCCTCGCCTGCCTGCCCGACCGGGAGGTGGAGTTCGTGGAATCGGTGGAGCGTGCGCTGATCTACGCCGCGGCGCTGGACTGCCCCACCCTGCACGTCATGGCCGGCATTCCGCCGGAGGGCCTGAGCCGCAAGGACGCCCTGGCGCTGTATGCGGAGCGGCTGCGCCACGCCGCCCACCGCGCCGCCGACCACGACCGCACCGTCGTGATCGAGCCGCTGAACCACCGCGACATGCCCGGCTATCTGCTGCGCACCACGGACGAGGCCGCACAGGTGATCGAGGCGGTGGACCGCCCCAACCTGAAGCTCCAGTTCGACCTCTACCACGCGCAGATCATGGAAGGCGACCTGACGACGCGGCTGCGGCGGCTGGCCCCGCTGATCGGCCATGTCCAGATCGCCGGCGTCCCCGACCGGCACGAGCCCGACACGGGCGAGTGCGACCCGCACCACCTGCTGCGGGTGCTGGACGAGATCGGCTATCGCGGCTGGGTCGGCTGCGAATACCGGCCGAAGGCCGGCACGCTCGCCGGGCTCGGCTGGGCGCGGCGCTATCTGGGCCGCGCCTGACCGCCCGAATCAGAACGGATCGGGTCAGGACGGATCGGATGGGGATTCTTCGTCCGGCGTGGCTTTCTGCTCCGCCTGGATCAGGTCGACGATGCGCTTCAGCGCCTCGACCGGCAGCGGGCTGTCCATGGACAGGTCCTGGGCGAACTTGCGGATGAAGCCGATGGCGCGGCGCTTGGCCACGATGTCGACGTCGCCGGGCTGCGTCGGCTCCACCACCGGACCTTTGTAGAAGGACCCGCCGAAGCGCCAGGGCCGGCGGCCGTCCGCGCGCCACTCCGTCCCGTCGGACAGCACCATGCAGCGGTTGCCTTCGGTGAAGGCCTTGACGGTGGCGATCCGCTCCGGCCCGGACTGGCTGTTGTTGACCGTCACCTGATCCCCAACCTTGAACCAACGCTTGGCTTCGGTCATGCCGTTCTTCCTCAAGAGGTCCAGGTGGCGCGCGGCAGCGGTTCGCCCGCGCGCAGCGTCGCGGCGGCGAGTTCGGCTTCGCGCCGCTCCTCCACCGCGGCCTTCAGCCGCGATTTGGCGGTGGCGCGGCTGTCGGGCTCCGCCTCCGCCGCGGCAGCCCCCCGCGCGCCGTTCAGCGCGGCCAGGAAGCCGGTCGCCGAGCGCACCGCCTTACCAAGCGAGGCGGCCCCGAGCGGCGCGCCCATAAGGCGGCGGCGCGGCGGTTCGGCCGTTGCCGTGGGCGCCTTCGGGACGCGCTCGCCGAGGTTCGCTTCGACGCGCGCCATCTCGTTCGCGCGCAGGACGATGCGGGCGCGGAATTCGCTGTCGAGCGCGTCGAAGATGCGCTTGGCGTCTTCCAAGTCGCGCACGCGCGCCGATTCCACGGCCCGGCCGAGCGCGTCGGTCAGCAGCCGGAATTCCAGCACGCCGGGCACCCGCGCCTGCTCGACGGCGCGCATCAGCACGCCGACGGCTTGCAAGGTTTCGTGGTCGAGCCTGCCTTTGGACATCGATATGCTGTGCCGTCCGATAGAGATCACGACGGGATATCGGGTATGGCGAGTCTCGGTCAAGCCCGATCCGACTCGGGCTCCGCAGGGCTGCCTTGTTCGACCGCACCGCGACTTTGCAGCCACAGTGCAACCAGCCAGCACAGCGACGCCCAGGCGGCACCGACGCACCATCCGGCCAGCACGTCCGTCGGCCAATGGACGCCCAGATAGACGCGGCTGCTTCCGATCAGCAGCGTCAGCCCGATCGCCACCACCAGCACGTAGGCCTTCAGCCGGCGCCGGCCGACCAACCGCGCCAGCAAGGCGCCCAGCGTCAGGTAGACCACCGCCGAGATCAGCGCATGTCCGCTGGGGAAGCTTGCCGTGAACACGATGTCGCCGTGCGGCACGAGGTCCGGCCGGGGCCGTTCGAACTCGCTCTTCAGGAGCGAACTGATCGTCATCCCGCCCCCGACCGCCAGGAAGACCAGCAGCGCCGCCCCCCGTTTGCGCAGCAGCAGCAGGAACCCCAGCGTCAGCAGCGTGATCAGGGACAGGACCGCGATGCTGCCCAGCGCCGTGATGTCGCGCGCGGCGTTCTGCAGCCACCCCGGACCCAGCGGCGTCGCCGGGTCGCCGGCCACCCGCAGGGCGAGCAGGATCGCCCGGTCGAAGGAGACGGTCTCGCCCTCCATCACCTCACCGGCGAGGAGCCCGAAGGACAGGATCAGCCCGGCAGCGACCGCCATGCCGATCAGGAGCATCAGTTCATGCCGGCCGATCCGGGTCCAGAAGCCTTCGCGCACCATTGGGGGCTCGTGTCGTTCCCTGCCAGCCGTACGGGTCAGTGCCTCTCAACAACACAAAGGCCAAAAGATCAGACGATCAAAGGAAAAGTTTTTCCCCTTCCCTTTCGATCTTCTGCGCTTTGTGTTTACCGGAAACACTCCCCCTCTTTCAGTGTTCCGCCCAAAGCCGCTCCGCAACCGCGCAATCCGGCCCACCAGGGCACACCGGATCCCGCTCGCCGGATGCTTCGGCCCCCGACCGAGCCCTCGGACGGTTGGCCGCGCGGCGGCGCAGGCGTGCGATGTCGCCCTCGCTCAGAACCTGCCGGACGCTCATCACCGGGTCTTGTCCGCCGAACACCGCCAGCATGGGGCCTCCCCGCCTCGCTTGCCTTTACCCTTAGGTGAAGTATGGGCATGAGCAGGGCGGGTTTGAACCCCCCACGGCGGCGATCATGGCGGCGATTTAGCGCAACGGATACCCCACAAACATAAAGATATCTTTATGCTTGCGCGGAAGCGGACGCGCTGCTACACCATGGCCGCAGAAGCGGGCCGGCGTGCCCGCCCAATCGTCTTTGCTGTCCAGGAGACAAGCCCCATGGCCGCGCCCGCCAACTTCACCGACTACAAGGTCAAGGACATCAGCCTCGCCGAGTGGGGCCGCAAGGAAATCACCATCGCCGAGACCGAGATGCCGGGCCTGATGGCGCTGCGCGAAGAGTTCGGCGATGCCAAGCCGCTGAAGGGCGCCCGCATCGTCGGCTGCCTGCACATGACCATCCAGACCGCCGTGCTGATCGAGACGCTGACCGCTCTCGGCGCGACCGTCCGCTGGTCCTCGTGCAACATCTTCTCGACCCAGGACCAGGCCGCCGCCGCCATCGCCGCCGCCGGCATCCCGGTCTTCGCCTGGAAGGGCGAGACGGAGGAGGAGTTCTGGTGGTGCATCGAGCAGACCCTGCGTGGTCCGGACGGCTGGACCCCGAACATGATCCTGGACGACGGCGGCGACGTCACCCAGATCATGCACGACAAGTATCCGGAGATGCTGAACGACGTGCGCGGCCTGTCGGAGGAGACCACCACCGGCGTGCACCGTCTGTATGAGATGATGAAGAAGGGCACCCTCAAGGTTCCCGCCATCAACGTCAACGACAGCGTCACCAAGTCGAAGTTCGACAACCTCTATGGCTGCCGCGAGTCGCTGGTCGACGGCATCAAGCGCGCCACCGACGTGATGGTGGCCGGCAAGGTCGCCGTGGTCGCCGGCTACGGCGACGTGGGCAAGGGCTCGGCCGCCTCGCTGCGCTCGCAGGGCGCGCGCGTCCTGGTCACCGAGATCGACCCGATCAACGCCCTCCAGGCTGCCATGGAAGGCTATCAGGTCATCACGATGGACGAGGCCGCTTCGCTGGGCGACATCTTCGTCACCGCGACCGGCAACGTGGACGTCATCACGCTGGACCACATGCGCCAGATGAAGGACCGCGCCATCGTCTGCAACATCGGCCACTTCGACAGCGAGATCCAGATCGAGGCTCTGCGCAACTACAAGTGGGAAGAGGTCAAGCCGCAGGTTGACGAGGTCGTCTTCCCCGACGGCAAGCGCCTGATCGTCCTGGCCCAGGGCCGCCTGGTGAACCTGGGCTGCGCCACCGGCCACCCGAGCTTCGTGATGAGCGCCAGCTTCACCAACCAGGTGCTGGCCCAGATCGAGCTTTGGAACAACCATAAGAACTACGAGCGCCAGGTCTATGTGCTGCCGAAGCACCTGGACGAGAAGGTCGCCCGTCTGCACCTGGACAAGATCGGCGCCAAGCTGACCACGCTGACGGCCAAGCAGGCCGAGTACATCGGCGTGAAGGCCGAAGGCCCGTTCAAGCCGGACCACTACCGCTACTAATCGGCTCCCCCCTCCGATGTGCGAAGGGCCGCCCCACGGGGCGGCCCTTTTGCGTTGGGGGCTGTTCTGCCCCCTCCCCGACCCTCCCCCGCTGCGCGGGAGAGGGGGCTTTGGGCAAAGCGGCGGTAGTCCCCTCTCCCGCGCAGCGGGGGAGGGTTAGGGTGGGGGCAAGCGCATCCCGACGCTTACCGCCGCACCATCGCCCCCAGATCCTTCCGAATCCCCGCATCCAGCCGCGCGTTCAGGTCGTCCATCATGCGGCGGGTGATCTCCTGGAAGGTCGCCTCGCGGTCGGCGAGCGAGATGTTTTCCGGCACGGTGGTCGAATGGGTCACCGTCGCCTTGGTCATGCCGCGGAAGCTGGTCTCGCCCGGCACCTCGCCGCTGACCTCCACCTCGATCCGGCCGTCGTAGCGCTGGGCCTGGTCGTTGGTGAAATAGCCCTTCACGCCGCCGGTCTTCGCCAGCTGCGTTTCGATGATGCTGGCGTCGCGGATGGTGACGCGCACGCGGCCCGGACCGCCCCCGGCCTGAAGCCGTTCGCTGGCCCAGCGGCGGACCGCCTCGGCCGGCGGCACGGCGGCGCGCTGTTCGACATGGGTGCCACCGCTCGGGCGGTGGGCGTCGACCACGTCGATGCTGCCCGCGTTCAGCACGATCGGGCCGAAGTTGGAAAAGTCGATGGGCCGGGGCGCCGGACGCGGCGGCGTGCTCTGGCAGGCCGACAGAGCCAGCGCGGCAAAGCCGGCGGCGAGGACGAAACGGCGGGAGGGCATGATCGCTCCGGTTGGACAAGAAAAAACGGCGCGGCACTATAGCCGCGCCGTTCCCGGAGCGCATTCGGAACCTGCAACGGTCAGGGTTGCGGTCAGGGTTGCGGGTTGCCGTAGACCCGGTCCAGATCGGCGTCGTCGAAATGGTAGGCGGTCGAGCAGAACTGGCAGACCACCTCGACGCGGCCGTCGTCGATCTTGAGGGTCTGCACCTCGGTCCGCGGCAGGCGGGACAGCATGTCCGACACCCGCTCGCGCGAGCAACGGCAGCCGAAGCGCAGGGCCTTGGGCTGCCAGACGCGCACGCCGTCCTCGTGGAACAGGCGGAACAGCAGGTCACTGGCCGGCAGGTCCGGATCCAGAAGCTCGTCGCCGGTGGTGCTGGACAGCAGGACCATGGCGCGGCGCCACGCGTCCTCGTCGCCGGAGCCCAGCACCTGTTCCGTCGCCTCCTGGGGCAGACGCTGCACCATGATGCCGCCGGCCCGCCAGGCGCCCTTGCTGCCGTCCGGCAGGGTTTCCTGGTCGACCGAGACGGTCAGGCCGGTGTCGATCTGCTCCGACTGGCGGAAGTAGTGCTGCACGCAGTCGGCCAGCGTCTTGCCGTACAGCTCGACGATGCCCTGATAGCGTTCGGTGTTCGGCCCCTGGTCCACGGTGAAGGCGATGTGGCCCTTGCCGAGCAGGGCCGGCGCCGGGGCGATGGCGATGTCGTCGGCGGCCTTCTGCAGCGCGGCCTCGTCGAACTGGGCGTAGGCGCGGATGTCGCCGACGGAGGTGATGTCGGCGACCATCAAGCTGATCGGCCCGTCGCCCTTGGTCTGCAGCGTGAAGATGCCGTCGTACTTCAGCATGCTGGACAGCAGCATGGCGAGCGTCATCGTCTCCGCCAGGAAGCGGGCGACCGGCTCCGGGTAGGCGTGGCGGGTCAGGATTTCGTCCAGCGCGGGGCCGAGCTTCACCATGCGGCCGCGCAGGCGCGACGCCTCGATCTGGAACGGCAGAACGAGGTCGTCGCTGATCGGTTGGACGGAAGGATCGTCCATCATGTCCTCAAGTTTCGAGCAAACAGGCAGAATGCTCTTAGATAGTGGCTCCGAGGCACCATGCCAGGACCGCCTTCTGGGCGTGCAGGCGATTTTCCGCCTCGTCCCACACCACGGAGTGCCGCCCGTCGATCACGCCGTCCGTCACCTCCTCCCCGCGGTGGGCGGGCAGGCAGTGCATGAACAGCGCGTCGGGATGGGCCAGCGCCATCAGCGCCTCGTTCACCTGGTAGGGGGCGAGCACGGCGGCCCGCTCGTCCACGTCGGTGTTGTGCATGGAGGCCCAGGCGTCGGTGATGATGCAGTCGGCGCCGCGCACGGCCTCCTCCGGCGATTCGGTCACCGTGATCCGGCCGCCCTCGCGGTTCACCCAGTCGAGCAGCGCCGCCGACGGGCCGTAGACCGACGGGCAGGCCATGCGGATTTCGAAGCCGAAGCGCACGGCGGCGTGCACCCAGCTGACGGCGACGTTGTTCGCGTCGCCGATCCAGGCCGCCACGCAGCCCTCGATGGGGCCGCGATGCTCCTCGTAGGTCAGCAGGTCGGCCATGATCTGGCAGGGGTGCGACTGGTCGGTCAGCCCGTTGATGATGGGGATCGAGGCGAACTCGGCCAGCTCGTGCACGCGCTCCTCGCCCATGGTGCGGACCATCACCGCGTCCACGTAGCGCGACAGCACGCGCGCGGTGTCGCCGATGGTCTCCCCGCGGCCGAGCTGCATGTCGTCGGGCTTCAGGACGACCACGTCGCCGCCGAGCTGGCGCATGCCGACCTCGAACGACACGCGGGTGCGGGTCGAGGGCTTTTCGAAGATCATCGCCAGCGTGCGGCCCGCGAACAGCGAGCGGTAGGCGGGGATGTCCTTCTTGATGGTGACGGCCATGTCCAGGATCTGCCGCAGCGTCGCCCTGTCCAGCCGGTCGATGTCGAGGAAATGCCGAACGTTGGCCATCACGCCATCTCCTTCGCGGTCTTGGAGAGGATGGCGATGGCCTCCTCGATTTCGGCGTCGCCGATGATCAGCGGCGGCAGCAGACGCATGACGTTGTCGCCGGCCGGAACGGCCAGAAGACCATTGTCCCGCGCCTTGGCGATGACGGAACCGAGTTCCGGTCCGCATTTCAGGCCCAGCATCAGGCCCACGCCCCGCACCTCGGTGAAGACCGCCGGATGATGGGCGACGAGATCCGCCAGGCGAGCCTTAAGAACGCCCGCGATGCGCTGCACGCCGTCAAGGAAGCCCGGCTCCAGCATCACGTCCAGCACGGCGTTGCCGACCGCCATGGCCAGCGGATTGCCGCCATAGGTCGAGCCGTGGGTGCCGAGCGTCATGCCGGACGCCGCCTTTTGGGTGGCGAGGCAGGCGCCGAACGGGAAACCACCGCCGATGCCCTTGGCCGACGCCATGACGTCCGGCGTGATGCCGGCCCATTCATGGGCGAACAGCTTGCCGGTGCGGCCCATGCCGGACTGGATTTCGTCCAGGAACAGCAGGAGGCCATGCTCGTCGCACAGCGCGCGCAGGCCCCGCAGGAACTCCACCGAAGCCGGGTGGATGCCGCCCTCGCCCTGGATGGGCTCGACGCAGATGCCGCCCGTCTCCTCGGTGATGGCGGCGCGCACGGCGTCCAGGTCACCGAAGGGCACGAGGTCGAAGCCGTCGAGCAACGGTCCGAAGCCCTTGATCAGCTTCTCCTGCTTGGCCGCCGAAATGGCGCCCAGCGTGCGGCCGTGGAAGGCATGCTCGAAGGTGATGATGCGGGTCTTGTTTTTGTTGCCGGCCTCGTAATGGTACTTGCGCACCAGCTTGGCGCCGCACTCCCACGCCTCCGCGCCCGAGTTCGTGAAGAACACGGTGTCGGCGAAGGTGACCTCGGTCAGGCGCTTGGCGAGGCTTTCCTGCCCCGCCACCCGGAACAGGTTGGAGGTGTGCCAGACCTTGTGGGCTTGATCGGTCAGAGCCTTGACCAGATGCGGATGCACATGGCCGAGCGCCGACACCGCCACTCCGGTGTGGAAATCCAGGAATCGTCGCCCGTCGGTCGCGTAGAGATACGGACCTTCGCCCCGCTCGAACACGATGTCGGCGCGGGCATACGTGGGCATAACGACCGGAATCACGGCAAAAGCCTCCAAATGAGGAACACCCGGCGGGCACCCCTGCCCGTCGGGGAAGCGGCAAATATCAAGAGATTGCCCGGTTCTGTCAACGGAATGGCGGCGCAGGCCGGGTGGAATCACGCCTTCAGCTTGTAGCCCGTCTTCAGCATGCGCCAGGCCAGCCACCACAGCGCGCCGTCCACCGCCGCCATCACCACCAGCCCGACCCCCAGCGTGCCGTCCGATCGGCCGATGAAGCCGTAGCGGAAGCCGTCGATCATGTAGAAGAACGGGTCGAAATGGGCGATCCACCAGAAGGTCGACGGCAGGTTCTCCACCGAATAGAAGGTGCCGGACAGGAAGGACAGCGGCGTCACCACGAAGTTGGTCACCGCCGCGATGTGGTCGAACTTCTCCGACCAGATGCCGCCGACCAGCCCCAGCAGGGACAGCAGCATGCAGGCCATCACCGCGTGGTAGATCACGAAGGCCGGGTGCGCCACATGCACCGGAACGAAGGCCCAGATCGCCAGCGCCGTAACCAGCCCGACGCACAGGCCGCGCGTCACCCCGCCCATCACGAAGCCGAAGGCCAACTCCAGCGGCGCCATGGGCGGCATCAGGATGTCGACGATGTTGCCCTGCACCTTGGCGATCACGACCGAGGAGGAGGTGTTGGCGAAGGAGTTCTGCGCCATCGCCATCATAATGAGGCCGGGCGCCAGGAATTCCAGGTACGGCACCGGCCCGATCATCCGCACCGCACCGCCCAGCGCCAGCGCGAAGACGGCGTAGAACAGCAGCGTGGTCACCACCGGAGCCCAAACGGTCTGCTGGTGCACCTTCAGGAACCGGCGCACCTCGCGCGCGTAGAGGGTCCACAGGCCGACCCAGTTGACGGCGCCGACGGTGCGGGGCATGGGAGGAAGAGGATGAGTCATCGGATCACAAATCACAGGGACGGCGGGGACTTTAGGACGCACCGCCCGTCCCGGCAACCGCCTCCGGACGGGAGACAGCCATGACGCGCGACTCGACCCCGGCCCGCAAGCCCCCCCGGCGCGTGACGCCGCAATATCTGGAGAACGCGGCGCTCCACTATCTGCAACGCTTCGCCAGCTCCTCGGCCAACCTGCGGCGCGTGCTGATGCGCAAGGTGGAACGCTCCGCCCAGGCGCACGGCACCGACCCGGCCGAGGGTGCGCGCTGGGTGGAGGAGCTGATCGCGCGCTACCAGCGCAGCGGCCTGCTGAACGACGCCGCCTACGCCGAGATGCGGGCGGCCAGCCTGCACCGCCGCGGAACCTCGACCCGCGCCATCCGCGAGAAGCTGGCCGCCAAGGGCATCGACCGCGACGAAGCCGACCGCGCGCTCGACACCCTGGACGAAGAGGTGGACGGCGACCTGAACCTGACCGCCGCCCTGGCGCTGGCCCGACGGCGCCGGCTCGGCCCCTACCGCCTGCCGGAGAAGCGGGCGGAGTTCCGCGACAAGGATCTGGCCGCGCTGGGCCGCGCCGGTTTCGCCTACGACATCGCCCGACGCGTGGTGGACGCGGAGGACCCCGATTCGGTCGAGTGAGGGCGGACCCATTCCCATACCCGCGCGTTGAAGGCCCCACGCAACATGAGGGGGGATGAACGATGCGGGCAAGCGGCGCGGGGGTCGCGGCGATGCTGGCGGCGGTGGCATTCTGTGCGGAGGCGCGCGCCGACGACGAGCACATGACGCTCTCCACCGAAATCCCCGTTACGGTCGAGGACGCCGCGGCCATCGAGAAGGGCAATGTGGACGTGCGGCTGCGCGGCTTTTACGACCGGGTGAAGGAGAATGGCGGGCGCAACCGCCTGACCTTCGATCCGGAGATCGAAGTCGGAGTCGCCGACGGCCTGTCCCTGAAGGCGAACCCCAGCTACCGGGTCGGCAACGCCGACGACGCGCAACGGGGCGACGTCCGCCTGTCGGCCGAATACAACATCCTGGCGCCGAAGGACGGCCGCCCGGGCTTCACCGTGGAGCCGCTGGTGAGCATCCCCTACGGCTCCGGCGACACGGCGACCGAGGCCGGGATCACCGCGCGGATGACGCAGCCGCTGGGCACGTCGAGCACCGCGCCGCGCCTGCACGTGAACCTGGGCTGGCGCCACCTGTTCGACCCGACCTCCGACCAGCGGGACAACCGCTTCCTGGCGGTGGCCGGCGTCAATGTCGCCGTGGCCCCCACCACGGCCATCGTCGTCGACGTGCTGCGCGAGCAATTGCAGGAGCGTGGCAAGGCCGACAACTTCGTCGAGGCCGGCCTGCGCCACATGGTCGCCGAGAAGACCGCGCTGGGCGTCGGCGTGGGCGTCGGCTTCGGCCCCGATTCGCCGCGCTACCGGGTGCTGTTCGGGTTGCAGCGGTCGTTCTGAGAGGGCACTTGCACCCTTCCCATGCTGCGCATGGGCCCCTTCCCTCCCCCGCTTCGCAGGAGAGGGAGTTTAGTCCCCTCTCCCGCGCAGCGGGGGAGGGTTAGGGAGGGGGCACCGCGCAACGACAAAACGCGCGCGAAACCGTGTGGTCTCGCGCGCGAAACTCTCAACCGGGATTCGGTGCAACCGAGAGTCGGAGTCGTCCTGGCTTGGGCTTTCAAGCCCGTCCGCGGAGACGAACCCTCCGCGGCAGCAACACCAGAAGGCCTGGGAGCCGGAACAGGCTCCCGACCGCAATCAGGCGGCGACGGCCTGCTTGTCCTGAGCCTTGGCGATGCGGCGCTTCAGACGGCGCGCATCGTCGCTCAGGACGGTGTCCTTCGCGTCGAGCAGGAAGGCGTCGAGACCACCCTTGTGCTCGATCGAACGGATCGCGTTGGTGGAGAGACGCAGACGCACCATCTGACCCAGAGAGTCGCTCAGCAGCGACGTTTCCTGCAGGTTCGGCTGGAAACGGCGGCGGGTCTTGTTGTTGGCGTGGCTGACGTTGTTGCCAAACTGCGTGCCCTTACCGGTCACGGAGCACCGACGTGCCATCGGACTGATCCTTTTTATAGCAAATGAAACCCGGTCCCGGGCAGCATTCCGCCCGAAGGAGGCGGCGTTATAGTCGAACAAGCGCGCGCCCGTCAAGAAAGGAAGAGACGGACGCGCGCCCGATCAACGGACCCCAGGCCGGTGGGGTCCGCGATCCCGAAATCACTCGGCGGCGGGGGCCGCGGCCTTCTTGTCCTCCGCCTTCACGTCAGCCTTGGGCGCCTCGGCTTTGGGAGCCGCTTCGACCTTCGGCGTTGCGACGGCAGGGGCCGCCGCGACCTTGGGAGCCTCGGCCTTCGGGGCGTCCGCCTTGGCAGCCGGAGCGGCGGGCGCCGGAGCCGCGGCGGCCTTCGGAGCCTCCACCTTCGGCGCGGGGGCCGGTGCGGCCGCCTTCGGGGCCTCGACCTTGGGCGCCTCGACCTTCGGGGCTTCAGCCTTCGGGGCGGCCTTGGCGGCGGGTGCCTTCTTGGGAGCGGGAGCGGCGGCCTTGGCGGCGGCCGGCTTCGCCGGGGCCTTCACCTCGGGCTTCGGTTCCGGCTTCGCCTCGGCCTTCGGCGCCACCGGGGCCGGGGCCGCCGGCTTCGGAGCGGCCGGGGCGGCAGCGGCCGCCGGAACAGGCGCCGCCTGCGGAATCAGCTCGGCCGTCAGTTCGGCGGCGATCTTGGAGGAAACGTCCAGCATCGTCTGGACCTGCCCGGTGACTTGGGCCTGGGTGACGCTCAGCCACTCGCGCTGGAGGGCGGCGAGGTCGGCGGCGTTGCGGACCTTGCCAAACTCGGAGGCGAGGCGGGTGGCTTCACCGACGCCGGTGGTCATGGTGTCGAACAGGCGGCGATAGCCGTCCTGCACCACCCCCGCCAGACGGGCGGAGCGGGCAGCCTGGGTCTCGGCCCCAGTCTTGGCGAGGGAACCGAGGGGGGCGAACATGGCTAGAAAATTGGCGGACATTCCCAAAGTCTCCCGAAAACGAATCGACGCAGGGGGCTGTGTCGGAAAGGTCGACCCCGGCGAAGATCCCAGGAGACTGCGGGCAAAACCATCGCCCAAGCGCCAGAAAGGCGCTCCTTTCCCGCCCAATTCACCATAGGCACGGGAATGACGCAGCGCAACAGAAAATGCTGCGTTGCAATATAAGCCGAAGGACCTACTCCACCGGCCGCCCGAGGAACCGCTCCAGCAGCGTGCGGGCCGCGGCGGTGGGGGTGATGGCGCCGCCGGTGACGCGCGCCTCCCACGCCGCCAGATCGGCGCGGACGTCCGGGTGGCCCTTGAAGGCCTCCACCAGCGTCTCGCGGATCTCGCTCCACAGCCAGGCGCGGGCCTGCTCGGCGCGGCGGGCGGCGCGGGCGCCGGAGGCCTCGGTGGCCGCCCGGTGATCGCCGATGGTCTCCCAGACCTTGTCGATGCCGCCCTTGTGGATGGCGGAGCAGCTCAGCACCGGCACGCGCCAGTCGCCGTGGCGCAGCAGCATCAGCGCGTGGCGGTAATCGGCGACCGTGTGCCGCGCCGTGGCGGCAAGGTCGCCGTCGGCCTTGTTGACGACCACCACGTCGGCCAGTTCCACGATGCCCTTCTTGATGCCCTGCAACTCGTCGCCGCCGGCCGGCAGCAGCAGCAGCATGAACAGGTCCACCATGTCGGCGACGGCCGTTTCCGACTGGCCGACGCCCACCGTCTCCACCACGATCACGTCGAAGCCCGCCGCCTCGCAGATCAGCATCGCCTCGCGCGTGCGCCGGGCCACGCCACCCAGCGTGGAGCCCGCCGGGGACGGGCGGATGAAGGCGTCCGCCTCGCGCGACAGGTCGACCATGCGCGTCTTGTCGCCGAGGATCGATCCGCCGGTGCGCTGCGACGTCGGATCGATGGCGAGCACCGCGATCTTGTGCCCCTGCCCGATCACATGCAGCCCAAACGCCTCGATGAAGGTGGACTTGCCCACCCCCGGCACGCCCGAGATGCCGACCCGCACCGAGTTGCCGGTGTGCGGCAGCAGCGCCTCCAGCAGCGCGTCGGCCTGGGCGCGGTGGTCGCGGCGGGTCGATTCGATGAGCGTGATGGCGCGGGCGAGCGCGCGGCGGTCACCACGGCGCACCGCGTCGGCCAGTGCTGCGGGGGTGTGGGCGGCGGAAGTCATGGCAGAGGTCGTCATGGGGTGAGAACCTAGCGGGCGCGGGCGGCGCGGTGAAGCCCCCTATGGAAAGGCTATGGAGAAGCTGTGTTGAAGCCCGCTTTGACGACGTGAATCCGTCAGCCCCGGACAGGCTCACGCACGCAACGGGCCAGCCAGACGTCCAGCGCGCCGAACAGGGCCACCGCCGCGTCGCAGGCCGCCGCGGTCGATTCGGGAGCCGCCAGCTCGCTTTCCAGCCGCGCGAGCAGTTCCTTCCACCGCCCGGCCATGTCGATGCCCGCCGACGCCAGGAAGCGCGCGCCGCGTTCCGCGTCGAACCCCAGCCGGTGCGTGACGTTCGGAAGCATGGCCCGCCCGCCATGGGCCGAGCCGTCCAGCACGTAGCGGGCGGCCAGCCGCGCCGGGTGGCTGTCCAGGGCCGGCAAATCGGTGGCGAGTGGCAGCGACTCGGCGTCCAGGCCAAGGTCGGCCAAGTCGGCGCGCAGCAGGTCCAGCCGCTCGGCGGAACCGCCCAGCGCTTGCTCAATTGGGGCGTTGAAGCCGTGCAGAGCGACCAGCGCGGCGCGGTAGCCATCCTCGGTGATGTCGGGGCTGGTCAGGGGGCGCAGGATCGCCGCCTTGTCCAGGCGGTCATGGATGTCCCGCGTCGCCGCGCGCAACGCCTGCCGTACCGGTCCCATGGAGTCATCCTTCTTGGGATTGGTGGAGGAAGTCTAACGGATTGGCTCAGGTCGGGGCGAGGACTTCGGGCACCGGCTCCGGCCCCTGCGAGGACTCCTGCTGGCGCGCCCACAAGGCGGCGTAGGCGCCGCCGCGGGCCAGAAGCTCGGCGTGCCGGCCGCGCTCGCTCACCCGCCCGGCCTCCAGCACCAGGATCTCGTCGGCGTCGATCACCGTGGACAGGCGGTGCGCGATGACCAGCGTGGTGCGCCCCCGGCTGACCTCGCGCAGGTTGGCCTGGATTTCCCGCTCCGTGTGGGTGTCCAGCGCGGAGGTCGCCTCGTCGAACAGCAGGATGCCGGGGTTCTTCAGGATGGTGCGGGCGATCGCCACGCGCTGCTTCTCGCCGCCGGACAGCTTCAGCCCGCGCTCCCCCACCGTGGTCTCGTAGCCGTCGGGCAGCGCCATGACGAAGTCGTGGATGTGGGCCAGCCGGGCCGCCTGCTCCACCTCCGCCGGGCTGGCGCCGGGGCTGCCGTAGGCGATGTTGTAGTAGACCGTGTCGTTGAACAGCACCGTGTCCTGCGGAACGATGCCAATGGCCGCGCGCAGGGACGACTGCGTCACGTCGCGGATGTCCTGCCCGTCGATCAGGATGCGCCCGTTCGACACGTCGTAGAACCGGAACAGCAGGCGCCCGATGGTCGATTTGCCGGCGCCGGACGGGCCGACGATGGCCACGGTCTTGCCCGCCGGCACGCTGAAGCTGACACCCTTCAGGATCGGCCGGCGCGGGTCGTAGCCGAACTCCACTCCCTCGAACCGCACCTCGCCGCCGGTCACGGACAGGGGGCGCGAACCGGGGGCGTCCGCCACCTCGCGGTCCACGGACAGCAGCTTCACCATCGATTCCAGGTCGGTCAGCGCCTGCTTGATCTCGCGGTAGACCACGCCGAAGAAGTTCAGCGGCTGGTAGAGCTGCAACAGGTAGGTGTTGACCAGCACGAAGTCGCCCAGCGTCATCGTGCCGTTCACGATGCCGCGCGCCGCCATGCCCATGACCACCGCGAGTCCCAGCGAAATGATCGCCGACTGGCCGATGTTCAGCAGCGAAAGGCTGCGCTGGCTCTTCACCGCCGCCCGCTCGTAGGAGGCCAGCGCCGCGTCGTATCGCCGCGCCTCGTGCTCCTCGTTGCCGAAATACTTCACCGTCTCGTAGTTCAGCAGGCTGTCGACAGCCTTGGTGTTGGCCTTGCTGTCGCTGTCGTTCAGGGCGCGGCGGAACTGGATGCGCCATTCCGACACGAAGAAGGTGTAGGCGATGTAGCCGAACACCGTGACGAAGGTCGCCAGCGCGAACCAGCCGTTGAACATCCGCCACAGGATCACGCAGACCAGCCCGATCTCCACCAGCGTCGGCACGATGGAGAACAGGGCATAGCGCAGCAGCGCCTCGATGGCGCGCGTGCCGCGCTCCAGCGACCGGGTCAGGCCGCCGGTCTGCCGCTCCAGGTGGAAGCGCAGCGACAGCGCGTGCAGGTGCCGGAAGACGGACAGCGCCACCTTCCGGATGGTCCGCTGGGCCACGTTGGCGAAGACCGCGTCGCGCAATTCCGCGAAGACCAGCGACATCACCCGCGCAAGGCCGTAGGCGACGATCAGCCCCAGCGGAATCGCCACCATCGGTCCGGCGCTGCCGGCGGTCAGCGCGTCCACTGCCCGCTTGTAGAAGATCGGCACATAGACGTTAGCCGCCTTGGCGCCGACCAGCAGCATCAGCGCCACCACCACGCGCACCCGGATTTCCAGCGAATCGCTGGGCCACAGATAGGGCAGCAGCGACCGCATCGCCGCCATGTCGCCGGTGCTGGACGCCGCCTCCGCGAAGGTCGGGGCTGGGCTGGCGGATGTGGAGCGGCGGCGCATGGGAAACGGTCTCGGTCGGTGAAGGAAGCGGAGGGGACGAATGCCCTAAACTGGGTACGGCGGGCGCTTGCGCAAAGGGCCGCAGGGGCATCCCGCATGGCTGCCCTGCACATCCCCGCGACAATCGAAGGGTATTGACGGAAATGTAAACAGACTTGAAACCATACCTGACCTATCATTCCGTGCGAAATCGCACGCCGGGATTCATCCGATCATGCAGAACGCCAGCTTTACCGGTCGCTTCAAGGTGGGGACCCGCATCTACACGGGCTTCCTGTTCGTCCTCGCGCTGCTCGTCCTCGTCGTGGTCGTCGGGGTCCGGGCGCTGTCCTCCACCGATGCGGAATTCGACCGCTACGTCAGCATCTCCGACAACTCGCTCCGCGTGGCCGAGTTGGAGGCCAAGGTGGCGGACATGCGGCGAAATGTCGTCAGCTACTCCTTCACCGGCGACGACGCCACGATCGACCGGGTGAAGGAGATCATGCGGGGGCTGGACCAGGAACTGCGCGTCGCCCGCGACGCCACGCTGGATCCGGGGCGCCGCGCGAATATGGACCGCATGATCCAATATTTCGCCAGCTATCAGGCCAACTTCAACAAGCTGGTCGATGTGCGCGAACGGCGCGACCGGCTGGTGGCCGAGCAGTTGAACCCCACGGGCGCCAAGGCCTCCGCCAACCTGGAACGGATCATGGCGACCGCCGCCGCCGACGGCGACCAGGAGGCCGCGGCGCTGACCGGCGCCGCGCAGGAAAAGCTGATGGCCGCCCGCATCGCCGCCCTGCGCTTCCTGACCGAGCCGAGCCAGAAGCTGGTGGACGAGGTGAAGGCCCGCAACGACGCCTTCAACGCCCTGATCCGCCCGCTGGCCGAACGGCTGCGCAACCCCGAGCGCAAGCGGCTGGCGCAGGAGGCCGACCAGCTCTCCGACCGCTATGTGGAGATCGTGGAGCAGGTCGCCACCGCCGTGATGGGGGCTCAGGATCTCGCTTTCAACGTCATGGCCAAGGAAGCGGCGGAGTTCGGCGATGCCGCCCGCAAGACGGTCGAGATGCAGACCCAGGCCCGCAAGGTCATGCATGACGAGATGCAGACGAACATGGAACGCACCATGTCCGTCGACATCACGCTGGCGATCATCGCCGTGCTGATCGGCGTCCTGGCGGCCTGGCTGGTGGCGCGGTCGATCGTGAAGCCGGTGGTGGCGATGACCGGAACGATGACCAACCTGGCGGCCGGCGACCTGACGGTGTCCATCCCGGCGCTGTCCAATCAGGACGAAATCGGCCAGATGGCCAAGGCGGTGGAGGTCTTCAAGGACAACGCCGTCGAGAAGAAGCGCATGGACGAGGCCGAGCGCGAACGGCTGGAAGCCGAACGCCGCGAGGACGAGGCCCAGCGCGCCCGCGAGAAGGCCATCGGCGAGGAGATCGCCACGCTGATCGACGCGGTGTCCAAGGGCGACCTGTCGCGCCGCCTCGATCTCGCGGACAAGGACGGCTTCTACAAGACCATGTCGGCGGGCATCAACCGCCTGACCGACACGGTGGAGAGCGTCATCGCCGACCTCGGCACCGTGCTCAGCGCGCTCGCCCAGGGCGACCTCAACAAGCGCGTCGAGCGCGATTACCAGGGCGCCTTCCAGACCCTCAAGACCGACGTCAACGCCACCTCCACCAAGCTCTCCGAAATCGTCGGGCAGATCACCCAGGCGGCGGAGACCATCGCCTCGGCGGCGTCCGAAGTGTCGCTGGGCTCCAGCGACCTCGCGGAGCGGACGGAGCAGCAGGCGTCCTCGCTGGAGGAGACGGCGGCGAGCATGGAGGAGCTGGGCGCCACCGTGCGCTCCAACGCCGACAATGCCCAGCGCGCCAACGGCATGGCGGTGGACGCCCGCGCGGCGGCCGAATCGGGCGGCGCTGTGGCCGGTTCGGCGATCGAGGCGATGAAGCGGATCGAGGACGCCAGCCGCAAGATCACCGACATCATCGGGGTGATCGACGAAATCGCCTTCCAGACCAACCTGCTGGCGCTGAACGCGGCGGTGGAGGCGGCGCGGGCCGGCGATGCGGGGCGCGGCTTCGCGGTGGTGGCGCAGGAGGTGCGCAACCTCGCCCAGCGCTCCGCCCAGGCATCGAAGGAGATCAAGAGCCTGATCCTGGACAGCGACAGCCAGGTGCGCGACGGTGTGGATCTGGTCAAGAAGGCCGGCGACGCCCTGGGCGGCATCGTGTCCGGCGTCCAGCAGGTTGCCGGCCTGATCGCCGAGATGGCGTCCGCCTCCAGCGAGCAGGCCGCGGCGCTGGACGAGATCAACGCCACCGTCGCCCAGATGGACGAGATGACCCAGAAGAACGCGGCGCTCGTCGAAGAAACCACGGCAGCCGCCCAGGCGATGACCGGGCAGGCCGCGGACCTGAAGACGCTGATCGGCTTCTTTAAGCTGGACCCGAGGATCCTCCAGGCCATGGCGGCCTCCGCCCCGGCGGCGTCCGCCCACCATCGAACCGCCGGACTGGCCAAGCCGTCGGCTGCCGGCCGGACGATTCGCGCCACCGCCAAGCCCGTTGCCAAGCCGGTCGCCAAATCCGCGGGCTCGGCCGCCGTCCTGAAGCGCAACACCAGCGAGGACGACGACTGGAAGGAGTTCTGATCGCTCCAGTCCCAACAACGCGAAAGGCCCCTCTTCCCGTCCGGAAGAGGGGCCTTTCGCGTTTCAGGCGATCAATTCCCGATGGGGGTCGCCTCGATCTTGCGCCGGGGGGCCGCCTTGATGGACGGGCCGGCGTTGTCCGTCGGCTTGGCGACCGTGGTGGTCGTGCCCTTGACGGTCTGCGGAGCGGTGCCGCGCAGGCGCAGCAGGTGCATCCGGATGTAGGCCGTGGAGCCCCCGGCCTGAACGGCCACCCAATCGGTGCCGCGCGCGCGGCCCAGCACCTTCACCGGCTGGCCCGGCCCGTAGGACGCGACGAGGGGCGCGCTGTTCGACGGCTGGGAGCGCATCTGGGCGCCCTTGTCCGTCTCCCAATCCCCGTACATCGGATCCAGGCCGGGGCCGGCGGCGGGCGGAGCCGTCTGGACCACGGGCGGCCGGGGAATCCGGTCCCGCGTTTCGCAGGCGGTGACCAGCACCGCGCAACCGACGGCCAGAGACAGAGGAAGCAGACGCAGACGCCGAGTCATTGCCGACCCTTTGGATTAGCCCTTTGGATCGCGCGACCATACAGGATCGGGGCGCCTCCGCGCCACCGCGCCGCAGCATGACGGCTGTGCACGGATTGTGGCCTTTTTAAGCAAGCACGCCGAGCTGCCAGCCGAAGAAGGCCGCCAGCGCCGCGACGATGGTCAGCAACTGCCGCCCCGTCGCCACGCAGACCAGCACGGCCGCGACCGCGCCCACCAACTGCGGGTTCCGCCAGGTCAGCTCTATGCCCTGGCCGTGGGGAGCCAGGATCATCGGCACGATGATGGCGGTCAGCACGGTCACCGGCACGAATCCCAGCGCCTGCTTCAGCAGCGGCGGGAAGACGACCCGGTCGCCCAGCACGAACAGCGCGGCCTTCACGAAGACCGTCACCGCCGCCATGCCCAGGATCATGATGGTGTTGGTCAGGGTTCCGTCCATCACGCCGCCTCCTCCGAAACCTCGTCCGGGGCGCTCCCGGCCCGCCAGCGCAGCAGCGTGAGCCCGACGGCCACGCCGACCGTCACCGCCGTCATCAGCCCCAGCTTGTAGGGCAGGTCCTGCCCGAGATAGGCGACCGTCCCTGCCGCCAGCGCGGCGGCGAAGTGCGGCAGGCTGGCAAGCTGCGGCACGACGATGGCGATGAAGGTCGCGACCATCGCGAAATCGAGGCCAAGCGACTGCAACTGCGGAAAGGCCGCGCCGAAGATCAGCCCGACCAGCGTCCAGAGCTGCCAGTTGCCGTACATGGACAGGCAGGAACCCAGGAAGTACCAGTGCCCCAGCGGCGCCTTCGGATGCCGGGCGTAATAGCCGGCCATGACCGCGAAGGTCTCGTCGGTCAGGAAGAAGCCCAGCACCCAACGCCAGCGCGCCGGCAGATGGGCAACGTGCGGCAGCAGCGTGGCGGCGTAGAGCGCGTGGCGCAGGTTGACGATCAGCGTGGTCAGCCAGATCACCAGCAGCCCCGCGTGCCCGGCCACCAGCCCGACCGCGATGAACTGGCTGGACCCGGCGTAGACGGACAGGGACATCAGCTGCCCCTGCCAGAGGACGAGCGGGCCGGCCGCCACCAGCGTGCCGAAGATCACGCCGAAGGGCGCCGCACCCACCAGCATCGGCACGGTGTCGCGGGCGCCCGCGGCAAAGCTGGACAAGCGTGTCATCGTCGTTGGACCGGGCGTCGTTATTCGGAAGGTTATGGGGGATGCGGACTTTACCCTCGGGAAGGTCCATCCGCCCCAACATTCTTGCGCTGACATGGACAGAATCGATCCCGGCGGCCGGACCACGACGGGCAAAATGTCGCAGCCAGGAATAGGGAAAGCCTCAACTTTTGTCGTAATACTTCGTACCGAAATCTTTTGGAGCTGCGGGCGAGAGGATTGCACCCGTGAAAACGCCGTTCAACAACAAGGCCCGGTGGATCGACGACGTGATCTGGCACCAGATCCCGAAGCTGGAGATCGAACCCCGGCGCAAGCGCGCCGCGTCGCTGGTCGCGCCGTTCCGGCCGCGCACGCCGTATTTCCGGCCATCGAAACGCGCGCTGGAGCTGAAGGACCAACTGGAAACCCGCGGCTACACCGACGCCTTCCGCCTGATGACGGACGAGCAGGTGGCGGAAATGCGGCGCTATTTCGAATCGCAGCCCTGCTTCGACGGCGGGCATCGCCAACACGGCTCCTTCACCATCGACAAGGTGCCGGCGCCCGAGATCCAGATGGCCCGCTATGTGGAGGAGCAGTTCCTCGCGGCTCCCCATCTGCTGGACACCATCAACCACCCGCTGGTGCTGGAGGTGGCGGAGGCGTTCCACGGCTGCAAGCCGACCATCGACGGCATGTCGGTCTGGTGGTCGCTGGCCCGCCCGAACCCGCGCATCAGCACGCAGAACTACCACCGCGACTACAACCAGGTCCGCCACTTCAAGATGTTCCTGTACCTGACGGACACGGACATCGGCGGCGGGCCGCACATCTACGTTCCGGGATCCCAGCACGGCAAGGATCTGGTGGAGCGGCGCAACTACACCGACGAGGAGGTGGAGGCAACCTACGGCAAGGACGCCCCCATCGCCCTCACCGGGCGGGCGGGCGACTGCTTCCTGGCCGACAATGTCGGGATGCACAAGGCCCTTCAGCCGACGCAGACCGACCGGCTGATCGTGGTGACCGAATACACGCTGCTGCGCAACCGATTCGGCCCGCTGGAGCCCGTGCTGCCGAATCCCGGCGGGCGCTACGACCCCTACGTCAACCGGGTCTACCTGAAGAGTTAGCGCCTTCGCGGCCCGCCGCAAGCCGGTGGGGGCAATGTCCTTCTACATGCCTTTCCGGCACGCTGGATTGCATGAGCCCCCACCAATTCCCCGTCTTCACAACCGGCGAGCGCGTGGCGGACACGCTGATCCACGCGCTGGGCGTGGCGTCCGGCCTCGTCGGCGCGGCGTGGCTGCTGACGGCCACGGCCGGGCGCGTGTCCGCCACCGAAATGCTGTCGCTGGTCGCCTACGGCGTTGGCCTCGTCGGCATGCTGACCGCGTCGGCCGCCTACCACCTGACCCGGCCGGGACCGCGCAAGGCGGTGTTGCGGCGCATCGATCACGCGATGATCTTCGTGATGATCGCCGGCAGCTACACCCCCTTCACCCTCAACCGGTTGCAGGGCACAGCCGGCATTACGCTGGGCATCGCCGTCTGGACGGTGGCCCTGGCCGGAGCGGCGATGAAGCTGGTCCGCCCCTGGCGGTTCGAGCGGCTGGGCCTCGCCCTCTATCTGGCGCTGGGCTGGGCCATCCTGTCCGTGGCCGAGCCGCTGTGGCGGTCGCTCGCTCCCGCGACCCTGGTCCTGCTGGCGGTCGGGGGCATCGTCTACACGGTGGGCGCCGTGATCCACACGATGGAGCACCTGCCCTACCACGTCCCGGTCTGGCACGCGCTGGTCGTCGTGGCCGCGTCCTGCCACTTCGCCGCCGTCGCGCGCGAGTTCGTCGTGTAGGCGCCGCAACCGCGGCTTTGCGTCGGAATGCCGCTGGCCGCGTGCCCGGCCCTGTTGCTAGGATGTCCGTCCATTTCCGGCAGCGGAGCGGACGGATGTCCCCGAATTCAACCTGGATTGACACCCTGAAGACCGCCGTCCTGGCCGTGCTCGTGGCCTTCGGCGTCCGCACGGCGGTGGCCGAGCCCTTCCACGTCCCGACGCCGTCGATGGAGCCGACCCTGCTCGTCGGCGATTTCCTGTTCGCCAGCAAGTTCCCCTACGGCTACAGCCGCTACTCCCTGCCGGCCGACGCGCCGCTGATCGACGGGCGCGTGCTGGGCCATCCGGCCGAACGCGGCGACATCGTGGTCTTCCGCCTGCCGCGGGATCCGGATCAGACCTATGTGAAGCGCCTGATCGGCCTGCCCGGCGACACGGTCCAGGTGATCGGCGGGCTGCTCCACATCAACGGCGCCCCGGTCGCGCTGGAGCGGATCGCCGATTTCGAGCAAAGCACCGCCCAGGGCACCCGGCGCATTCCGCAATACATGGAAACCCTGCCCAACGGCGTGCGCCACCACATCCTGCACGACGGCTTGCTGAGCGCGATGGACAACACGCCAGCCTTCCGCGTGCCGGAGGGGCATTACTTCATGATGGGCGACAACCGCAGCAACTCGCTGGACAGCCGCGTCGCGGCGGAGCTTGGCGGTGTGGGCTTCGTGCCGGCGGAGAACCTGATCGGCCGCGCCGACCTGCGCCATTTTTCGCTGGACTTCAACGCCCGGCTGGACACGCCGTCCGGCTGGCTGAAGGCCCTGCGCCTGAACCGGATCGGGCTGGTCGGGTAAGCAACGTTGTTGTCGTAGGTTGGGCTGAGGCGAAGCCGAAACCCAACACGCCTCCCGTGTCGAACCTGTTGTGTTTCGCCTGCGCTCAACACAACCTACGAACCGTTCAATACGAACCATTCACTTGGAAACACAAAGGAAGTTGTGATGACGACCCGTCCGCAGGCCACATCGGTCTCGCACGTCGAGAACGAGCGCACCCGAGTGACCGAATGGCGTTTGATTCCCGGCGCCGAGACCGGCGCCCACGTCCACGGTTACGACTATGTGATCGTGCCGATCACGCCCGGGGCCTTCACCATCGTGGATCCGGACGGCAGCGAGCGCCAGTTCCCGCTGGAGCCCGGCCGTTCCTACTTCCGCAAGGCCGGGGTCAGCCACAACGTCATCAACAACGGAAGCTCCGACATCGTGTTCGTCGAGGTCGAGTTCCTTCAGGAAGGCTGACGGCGGGCGGGGCGAGGGACCCGGAAGCCCCTCGCCCCTTTCCCGATCAATGCACCGTCGTGACGGGCTGCGTGGCCACGCTGCGGACCTGGGCGGACACGGGCGTGCCGTCGATGGTCAGCTCGCCGCCTTCGGCCCCCACCGTCACCGTCTGGCCGTCCTTGACACGGCCTTCCAGGATCATGGTGGCGAGCGGGTTCTGCAGCTCCCGCTGGATCACGCGCTTCAGCGGGCGGGCGCCGTAGACCGGGTCGTAGCCGGCCTCGGCCAGCCATTCGGTCGCGGCGTCGTCCACCTCCAGCGTGATGTCGCGGTCGGCGAGCATCCGGACCAGCCGGCCGAGCTGGATCTTGACGATCCCGCCCATGTGGCTGCGGTTCAGGCGGTGGAACAGCAGGATCTCGTCCAGCCGGTTCAGGAATTCCGGCCGGAAGTGCGCCCGCACCACCTCCATCACCTCGTCGCGCACCGCGCCGCTGTCCTGCCCCTCCGGCTGGGCGGCCAGGATTTCGGAGCCGAGGTTCGAGGTCATGATGATGACCACGTTGCGGAAGTCCACCGTCCGCCCCTGCCCGTCCGTCAGGCGCCCGTCATCGAGCACCTGGAGCAGCACGTTGAAGACGTCCGGGTGCGCCTTTTCCACCTCGTCGAACAGCACGACTTGATAGGGCCGGCGCCGCACCGCCTCGGTCAGCGCGCCGCCTTCCTCATAGCCGACATAGCCCGGAGGCGCGCCGATCATGCGGGCGACGGAGTGCTTCTCCATGTATTCCGACATGTCGAGCCGGACCATGGCGGTCTCGTCGTCGAACAGGAACTCGGCCAGCGCCTTGGTCAGCTCCGTCTTGCCCACGCCGGTGGGGCCGAGGAACAAGAAGGAGCCGATGGGCCGGTGCGGATCCTGCAGCCCGGCGCGCGCCCGGCGGATGGCGTTGGACACCGCCACGATGGCCTCGTCCTGGCCGACCACGCGGGTCTTCAAGCGGGTTTCCATCGCCAACAGCTTTTCCCGCTCGCCGGCCAGCATCTTGTCCACCGGCACGCCGGTCCAGCGGCTGACGACCGAGGCGATGTCGGTGTCGCGCACCTCCTCGTTCAGCATGCGGTTGGCCGCATGCTCCTCCGCCGCCTTGAGCTTCTTCTCAAGCTCCGGGATGACGCCGTAGGCCAGTTCGCCGGCGCGGGTCCAGTTGCCCTCGCGCTGGGCCTGCTCCAGTTCGGTGCGGGCCTTCTCCAGATCCTCCTTCAGCTTTTGGGCGCCCTGGAGCTGGTCTTTCTCCGCCTGCCACTTGGCGGTCAGCTCGGCCGATTCCTGCTCCAGGTCGGCCAGCTCCTGCTCCAGGTTGGCGAGCCGGGTGCGCGACGCCTCGTCCGATTCGCGCTTCAGCGCCTCGCGCTCGATCTTCAGCTGGATGATGCGGCGGTCCAGCTCGTCGATGTTCTCCGGCTTGCTGTCCACGGCCATACGCAGGCGGCTGGCCGCCTCGTCGATCAGGTCGATGGCCTTGTCGGGCAGGAAGCGGTCGGTGATGTAGCGGTTGGACAGCGTCGCCGCCGACACGATGGCGCTGTCGGTGATGCGCACGCCGTGGTGCACCTCGTACCGTTCCTTCAGGCCGCGCAGGATGGAGATGGTGTCCTCCACCGTCGGCTCCGGCACGAAGACCGGCTGGAAGCGGCGGGCCAGCGCCGCGTCCTTCTCGATGTGCTTGCGGTACTCGTCCAGCGTGGTGGCGCCGACGCAGTGCAGCTCGCCGCGCGCCAGCGCGGGCTTCAGCATGTTGGAGGCGTCCATGGCGCCGTCCGCCTTGCCGGCCCCGACCAGCGTGTGCAGCTCGTCGATGAAGACGATGATCTCGCCGGCCGCCGCCTGGATTTCCTGGAGCACGGCCTTCAGCCGCTCCTCGAACTCGCCGCGGTACTTGGCGCCGGCCACCATGCCCGCGAGGTCGAGCGCCAGCAGCTTCTTGTTCTTCAGCCCCTCCGGCACGTCGCCCTTGACGATGCGCTGGGCCAGTCCCTCGACGATGGCGGTCTTGCCGACGCCGGGTTCGCCGATCAGCACCGGGTTGTTCTTGGTGCGGCGGGCCAGCACCTGGATGGTGCGGCGGATTTCCTCGTCGCGGCCGATGACGGGGTCGAGCTTGCCCTCCCGCGCCGATTCGGTCAGGTCGCGGGCGTATTTCTTCAGCGCGTCGTAGCCCTGCTCGGCGCTGGCGGTGTCGGCGGTGCGGCCCTTGCGGATCTCGTTGATGGCGGCGTTCAGCGATTGCGGGTTGACGCCGGCGCGCTTCAGCACGGTGGCGGACGGCGTGCCGTCGGCCATGGCGAGCGCCAGCAGGATGCGTTCGGCGGTGACGTAGCTGTCGCCCGCCTTCTCCGCGATCTTCTCCGCCTGCTCGAACACGCGGGACAGTTCCGGCGACAGGTACACCTGCCCGGCCCCGCTGCCTTCCACCTTCGGCTGCTTGTCCAGTTCGGCGTCCACGCCCGACAGCGCCAGGGCGGGATCGCCGCCGGCCGCCCGGATCAGGTTGGCCGCCAGCCCTTCCTTGTCGTCCAGAAGGGTCTTCAGCAGATGTTCCGGCGTGAGCCGCTGGTGACCCCGCCGCAAGGCCAGGGTCTGCGCCGCCTGCACGAAGCCCCGGCTGCGCTCGGTGTATTTTTCGAAGTCCATGATGTGCTCCTTCATCTTGCCGACCGTCCGCTGGGCAGCCCGGTCAGTCCGATCCACGTATACTGTGCGATCCCGTGAGGATGCTCGGTGTTGCCGTAGATGTGGGTGAGCGCCTTGCCGAAACAAGACCACCCCGAACACGGGGTTATTGGTGCGGCGATCCCGCCGATTCCAGCCCTTCGGGGACCCCCGCGCCGAAAGCGTGTCTATCGCACGAAGGCCGGATGGGGCTAGGGTTTCGCCCCTTCCGCCCTCCGCCCCACAACGCAGACCCATCGTCATGACGGCCATCGCCACCACGACCCGCCGCCCCGCCTTGCCGCTTGCCCTGATGTCCTCCGCCCTCCGCCTCGCCTGGCACGCGCGCAACGCCTGGCACCGGATCACGCGCCCGCTGACCATGGGGGTGCGGGCGATCATTTTGGATGAGAAAGGTGGGCTGGACGAGAAGGGCGGGGCCGTTCTGCTGATTCGGCACAGCTATGTCGGCGGCTGGCATTTTCCGGGCGGCGGAGTCGGAAAAGGCGAGACGCTGGTCGAGGCCATGCGCCGCGAGGTGCGCGAGGAGGTCGGGCTGACGGTGGAGAGCGACCCGCAGCCGCTGGGTGTCTACGCCCGCTTCCGCCATGGGGCGAGCGACCATGTGGCCGTGTTCGTGGCGCGCGCCTGGTCGGGCACGCCCACGGCGGACGGGGTGGAGATCCTGGAGGCGCGCTTCTTCCCGCTCGACCGCCTGCCGGAGGACATCTCCCCGGCGACGCACCGGCGGCTTTCCGAATTTCTCGGCCGAAGCCCCCTCGCGGAGCGCTGGTGAGGGACGGCGATTAAGGGACGAGCGGTGACGGAATTCATTTGCGACGGTTGACAGAATCGAACCGGTCACACCATTGTGCATCGCAATGACCGCGACCGTCGCCGCCATCCGCCGCTATCCCGTCAAGGGGCTGAGCGGCCAAGACCTGCCCGCCGTTGACCTCGTCACCGGGCAACCGCTTCCCTTTGACCGGCGCTTCGGGATCCTGCACGGGCCGGCAGCGCTGGATTCGGATTTCGAGGGCTGGCGGCCCAACGAGGATTTCTTCACGCTCGACCGCAACGAGAAGCTGGCCCTGCTCGACACCGAGTTCGACGAGGCGACCCAGTCGCTGATCGTCCGGCGCGGCGGAAAGCAGGTGTCGCGCGGCCGGCTGGACCAGCCGATGGGCCGCATGCTGATCGAGCAGTTCTTCGCCGCCTATCTGGCCGGCGCCGCTCCCGGCCTGCCGAAGCTGGCGGAGGCCAAAGGCTTCGCCTTCACCGACCGGGAAGAAGCGGCGATCTCCATCCTCAACCTCGCCAGCGTGCGGGATCTGGAGGAACGGGTCGCCAAGCAGCCGGTCGATCCGCGCCGGTTCCGCGCCAACCTGATCATCGACGGGCTGGAACCGTGGGTGGAGCGCCAGTGGATCGGCGCCTTGGTCACCATCGGCGGGGCCACGCTGCGCGTCTGCGACCACAAGGACTGCCGCCCGTCCAGCGAGGTGAACCCCGCGACGGGCGCGCGCGACCTCAACACGCTCCCGATTCTGGAGCGCGGCTACGACCACACGCAGTGCGGCGTGTATGCCCGCGTGGTGGGAAGCGGCCGGGTCGCGGTGGGCGACCCGGTCACGCTGTCCGAATAGGCCGGGTCCGAATAGGCCGGGCTCAGAACCGGCCGGGCGCCCGAATCAGGCGTTCAGGGAAGCACGCTCGTCCGCGCCGTCGGATTCGTCGCCGATCTCGCCACCAACCTCATCCTCCTCGACCGGAGCGCCGATGGACGGCTGCGGACCCTGGCCGTTGCCACCGCCGCGCTGGCGGTTCTCGGATTCCTGGATCTGGTTGATGATGCGGAAATAATGCTCCGCGTGCTGCAGGTAGTTTTCCGCCTGGATGCGGTCCCCCGACGAGGCCGCGTCGCGCGCCAGCGCCTGGTACTTTTCATGGACCTGCCACGCGTTGCCGCGAATGCGCACGTCCGGGCCATTGCTGTCGAACGTCTGATGACGCAGGGGGACGTTCTGCCGGCGATTGCCGCCGCCCCCGCCGCCGCCACCTCCGCCACCACCGCCGCCGCCGTTGCCACGACCGCGCGAGCGCCTGGAGTTCGGTCCTTGTCTCATTTGGCTGTTAAGGCCCCATGCAAGAGAAGCGCAATCCCCGGAATGTCCCGGTGGCCTTCCCGGCCTCCGGGCCCGCCGCGGAAAGTTCCACGGATGGGTCGCAGGGAGCAAACGACGTGCCCGCCTAAAAAAAACCGGCTGGCCACACGGACTTTCACCCAACTGCGCGAAGTTTCCGTTGGCCCTGGGAGCAACCCTGGGATTGTCGTCTCCCACGGTTGTCGTCGTACCCTGCACCCTAAAGGGGACGGCGGTGCAATCCAACCTTTTTTTTGGGGGATAGCCGGATTCAGCTGCCCCCGGAGGGCGACCGCCGCCCCATCACGCACCGGTCGATGCCCCCCAGGTCGCGGAAAATCCCGTCGACCGCCAGCCCGGCGTCCGCCAGCAGCCCGGCCACATCCTGCGCCTGCCCTTGCCCCACCTCCAGCGCCGTGACGCCCCCCGGCTTCAGCAGGCCGGGAAGTTGCGCGGCGATCGCCCGGTAGGCGTCCAGCCCGTCCGCGCCGCCATCCAGCGCGCGCCGGGGATCATGCTCCCGCACCTCCGGCGCCAGGGTGGCGATGTCGGCGCTGGGAATGTAGGGCGGGTTGGAAACGACGACATCGAACGCCTCGTCCAGGCCCTCGCCCCAGTTCCCCGCCTGGAATCGCGCGCGGCCGTTCAACCCGTTGCGGACGGCGTTGGCGGTGGCCGCCGCAACCGCGTTGGGGCTGAGGTCCACGCCAAGGCCGGTGGCGTTCGGCAGCTCCGCCAGCAGCGCCAGCAGGATGCATCCCGTCCCGGTGCCGAGATCCAGCAGCCGCAGCGGCGCGGCCGGGTCGGGAACGGCCTTCAGCACCGCCTCCACCACCGTCTCGGTGTCCGGCCGGGGTTCCAGCGTGTCCGAATTGAGCGCGAGGTTGAGCGTCCAAAACTCCCGATGGCCGAGGATGCGCCCCACCGGCTCATGCGCCGCGCGGCGCTCCACCAGCGCCATGACGCGCGCGGCGTCGGCCTCGGCGACGGGCTCGTTGGCCTTGGTGAAGAGGTCGCCGCGGGTGAGGTCCAGCGCGTGCTCCACCAGCAGCCGCGCGTCAAGCTCGGGCGTGTCGATGCCGGCCCCGCGGAGGCGGGACTCGGCAAGGCGGCGGAGATGTTTCAAAGTCTGCGTCACTGCCCCCTCCCCGACCCTCCCCCGCCTTCGGCGGGAGAGGGAGAATGGCCCATGCGACGCTTAGTCCCCTCCACCGCAAAGCGGGGGAGGGTTAGGGAGGGGGCAGGAGGTCGCCGCCGATGCCCCGTATCCAGGAAAAGACTCGAACGAAGGCGCGATCCATGCGCCGCGAGCCGACCGACGCCGAACGCAAGCTGTGGTCCATCGTCCGGCGCCGCCAGATCAACGGATGGTACTTTCGCCGCCAGCACCCCATTCCTCCCTACATTGCCGACTTCGCCTGTGTCGAGGCGATGCTGGTCGTCGAAGCCGGCGGCGGCCAGCATGCGGACTCCGCCTACGACACGGCGCGGGACAGGCATTTGCGGCTGCACGGCTGGCGGATCCTGCGGTTCTGGAACAATGACGTGCTGGGCAACCCGGAGGGAGTGGCGCTCATGATTCGCGAAGCGCTTGGCCCCCTCCCCAACCCTCCCCCGCCTTTGGCGGGAGAGGGGGCTTGAGGCACCCGCAGGCGAGACTACTGCAACTCCGACAGCCGTGCCGCCTCGTCTTCGGCGATCAGGGCTTCGATCAGTTCGTCCAGCGCCTCGCCGGCCATCACCTTGTCGATCTTGTAGAGCGTCAGGTTGATGCGGTGGTCGGTCACGCGGCCCTGGGGGAAGTTGTAGGTGCGGATGCGTTCCGACCGGTCGCCGGAGCCCACCTGGTTCTTGCGGTCGGCGGCGCGGGCCTTGTCCTTTTCCGCGCGCTCGCGCTCGTACAGGCGGGCGCGCAGCACCTTCAGGGCCTTGGCCTTGTTCTTGTGCTGGCTCTTTTCATCCTGCTGGCTGACCACGAGGCCGGTTGGCAGGTGGGTGATGCGCACCGCGCTGTCCGTCGTGTTCACCGACTGGCCGCCGGGGCCGCTGGAGCGGAACACGTCGATGCGCAGGTCCTTCTCGTCGATGTGGATGTCCACCTCCTCCGCCTCGGGCAGGACGGCCACGGTGGCGGCGGAGGTGTGGATGCGCCCCTGGGTCTCGGTCGCCGGGACGCGCTGCACGCGATGCACGCCCGATTCGAACTTCAGCCGGGCGAAGACGTTGCGGCCGGTGATGCTGGCGATGGCTTCCTTGTAGCCGCCGATGCCGGTCTCGCTGATTTCCATCGTTTCGAACCGCCAGCCGTGCAGGCCGGCGTAGCGGCGGTACATCTCGAACAGCTCGGCGGCGAACAGCGCGGCCTCGTCGCCGCCGGTGCCGGCGCGCACCTCCAGGATGGCGTTCTTCTCGTCCGCCTCGTCCTTGGGCAGCAGCGCGATCTGCACGCGGCGTTCCAGGTCGGGGATGCGGCGGGTCAGGTCGGCGAACTCTTCCTCGGCCAGCGCCTTCATCTCCGCGTCGCCGCCGGGGTCGGCGACCATGGCGGCGAGGTCGGCGGCCTCGGCCTTGGCCTTCTTCAGCTCCGCGATCGCCTCGGCGATGGGGGTGAGGTCGGCGTATTCCTTCGACAGCCGGGCGAAGTCGGCGGCGTCCACCGTGCCCGCCGCCATGGCGTCCCGCAGCTCGTCATGGCGGGCCACGACCTTATTGAACTTCTCGTCCAGGCTCACGTCGCTCGTCCTCGTTCAAATCATCGTCCGCCAGCCGGAACAGCCGGAACAGCAACCGTTCCGCCGCCGCCCGCTCGGCCAGCCCCGCCCCCCCGGAGTCGGCACCACCGTCCGCCGCCATGGCCCGCAGCGCCTCCGACGGCCCGTGCAGCAGCCGGTTGACCAGCAGCCGCGTCGCCGCTGCCGCGTCCAGCCCGCGATGCTCGTCCAGCAGGCGCCGCCGCTCCGCCTCGAAGTGCGACCGCAGCGCCGCCACGGCGGGCACGGCGGCGCGTTCGGCACGGTGGCGGGCGAAGGCCGCCACAGCCTCGTCCACAATGGTCCAGGCGGCCTGGGTCGCCGCCTCGCGCCCCACCCGCCCCTGCAGCGCCACGCGCTCCAGGTCGGCAAGGTCGTAGACGAAGGCCTCGTCCAGCTTGGCGGCGTCGGGGTCCACGTCGGCCGGGATGGCCGCGTCCACCACGAACACCGGGCGCCGGCGGCGGCGCTTCAACGCCGCCTCCAACGCCGGGCGTGAGAGGATATAGCGCCCCAGACCCGCCGCGGTCACCACGATATCCGCACCGGCCAGCGCGGAATCGAGATCCGCCCAGGGGACGAAGTGGCTGTCCATCCTCCGCGCCGCCGATTCGGCCCGCCGGTCCACCGGTGCCGCCACGGTCAGGCGGCCCAGCCCGGCCTCCCGCAGGCCCTCCAGCACCAGCGCGCCCATGTCGCCCAGCCCCATCAGCATGCCGGAGCAGCGCCGCAAATCGCCGTGCAGGTCGCGCGCCACCTGGACCGCGGCGGCGACCAGCGACGTGGCCCCCTCCGCAATGGGCGTTTCCCGGCGCACGCGCTTGGCGGCGGCGTAGGCGGCCTGGAACACGCTTTCCAGCGCCGGCCCGGTCATCCCGGCGCTGGCGGCGTGGCGATGCGCGGCCTTGAGCTGGCCCAGGATGTGCGGCTCGCCCACGATCTGGCTGTCGAGCGAGCAGGCGACGGCGAACAGGTGCCGCACCGCGTCCGGCCCGGTCAGGGTGTAGAGGTCCCCGGCGAGGTCCGGTTCCGACAGGCCGACCCGCTCCGCCATCAGTTCGGCGATGGCCAGCGCCGCCTCGTTCGGGCGCGGGTGGACCGCCTGCACCTCCACCCGGTCGCAGGTGCTGAGCCACACGGCCTGCGAAAGGCCGGCGGCGCGCAGCCGTTCCAGCATCATGGGCACTTCCGCCTCTTCCGTCGTCAGACGGTCGCGGATCGCGCCCGAACAGGTCCGGTGGCTGGCGCCGATGACGAGGTAGGAGGAAGTCACGCGGAATCTGGCCCAGGCCGCAGGGCGGCGCACAACATTGACACGGATTTCACGAATATAAGCACGGATGGCACGGACCTTGACCCCTTAAAATGGATCCGTGAAATCCGTGTCCCGATCCGTGAATTCCGCGTCGATCCCGTTATCCGGCCGCCGGAGCGTCCTCGGCGGCCTTCGCGGCTTCGATCTCGGCGGCCTTCTTCTCGACCAGCCCGACCAGATGCTCGACGATGTCCTGGTCCTTCAGACGGTGGTCGGTCATGCCGGACAGGTAGACCTGGTGCGTGTTGTTGCCGCCGCCGGTCAGGCCGATGTCGGTTTCCCGCGCCTCGCCGGGGCCGTTGACGACGCAGCCGATCACCGACAGCGTCAGCGGCGTTGTGATGTGGGAAAGCCGCGCCTCCAGCGTCTCCACCGTCTTGATGACGTTGAAGTTCTGCCGCGCGCAGCTGGGGCAGGAGATGACGGTGACGCCGCGCCGGCGCAGGCCCAGCGACTTCAGCATCTCGTAGCCGACCTGCACCTCCTCCGCCGGCTCCGCCGAGAGGGAGACGCGCAGCGTGTCGCCGATGCCCGACCACAGCAGCATGCCCAGCCCGATGGACGACTTGACCGTCCCGGCGCGCAGGCCGCCGGCCTCCGTGATGCCGATGTGCAGGGGGTAGTCGCAGGCTTCCGCCAGCCCCTGGTAGGCGGCGACGGCCAGGAAAACGTCGGACGCCTTCACCGAGATCTTGAACTCGGTGAAATCGTGGTCTTCCAGGATCTTGGCGTGGTTCAGCGCGCTTTCGACCAGGGCTTCCGGGCAGGGCTCCCCGTATTTTTCCAGCAAATCGTGCTCCAGGGAGCCGGCGTTCACGCCGATGCGCATGGAGCAGCCGTGGTCCTTCGCCGCCTTCACCACCTCGCGCACGCGCTCGGCCGACCCGATGTTGCCAGGGTTGATGCGCAGGCAGGCGGCCCCGCTCTGCGCCGCCTCGATGGCGCGCTTGTAGTGGAAATGGATGTCGGCGACGATCGGCACCTTGACCTGCCGCACGATGTCCTTCAGCGCCAGCGCCGATTCCTGGTCGGGGCAGGACACGCGCACGATGTCGGCCCCGACCCGCTCCGCCGACTGGATCTGCTCCACCGTCGCCTTGACGTCGGCGGTGGGGGTGTTGGTCATGGTCTGCACCGAGATCGGCGCGTCGCCGCCGACGAGCACGTTGCCCACGCGGATCTGGCGGGACTTGCGGCGGAGGATCTGGCGGTAGGCGCGCACGCTGCTCATGGGCTTCGGCCTCGGGGCATCGGAGTCGGAAAAACGGAACGGCTGCGCCGTTATAGCGCAGCCGGCGTCAGGCCTGAAGTGCGGTCGGGCGCTGCGGATTCAAGCCCGCGTCCCGTTCGGGGCACCCCGGACTTGCGGCGCGGGGGCCTTACCGGGCGGGAGCGGTGCGCTGCGCCCCGGCCTGCTGGTCCAGCGACACGTCGCGCAGCACCTGGCCGACGGCGCCCAGCGGCGCCCCTTCCGCCCCGTCGGTGATGACGGTCAGGCCGCCGGCGTTGCCGGTGCGCACGCGGATGCCGGCGCGGTCGGGCACGCGGTAGACATCGCCCGGCTTCAGCACGCGCGTGAAGATGATCTCGCCGTTGCCGTCGCGGACCTGGATCCAGCTGTCCTGCGTGGCGCGGAGCTGGATGCGCGATGTCGGGTTCTGGCTGCCGTAGACCTTGGTCGGCAGGCCCGCCGTGTCGGCCGGGGCGCGCGGTGCCGCCGCCGGAGCGGCCGGCGGCAGGCCGGCGATGGTGGAGGCGCCCGGCGACAGCGGCGTCGGCTCCTGGGTCGTGATCTCGCCCTCCTCGTCCTCCGACGGCGGGGGCGGAACGCTGACGACGCCAGCGGGCGCCGGCGCGGCGGGGGCGGCGGCCGCAGGCGCCGGAGCGGGCGGAGTCGGCGGCGCGGATGCTGCCGCGGGTCGCTTGCCCGGAGTGGGCGCCGTAGCGCTGGCAACCGGCGCGGCGGGCGGCGCCACCGTCGGGGCGGGCGCGGGAGCGGCGACGGGGGCCGGCGTGGCGGGAACCATGGCTGCCGGGGCCGGAGCGGGCGTCGAGGCGCCACCGGCCGAAGGCGGCGTCGCGGAGGGCGCTTCCGCCGTCATGTTGGGGACGATGACCGGGGTCGGCGTGGTCGACTCGGCGCTGCCGGTGGCCGGCGCGGGCTGCGTCGGCTGCGCGGAGCCGTTGAAGGGCAGCGTGTCGAGCAGGGACACCAGCCGGTCCGGCAGCGTCGGGACCAGATCGACCATCGACCGGTCGGTCGCCGACAGATAGTACCAACCGCCATAGACGATGCCGGCCAGCACCATGGTGCCCAGCAGCACCGTGCCGCCGGGGATGCGGCCTTCCGGCACCGGGGTCGGGAAATAGAGCTGCTGGCCGCGGGTCTTGCCCGCCGCCTCTTCCTTGTAGCGGTTGATGATCGCCTCGGGGTCGAGGCCCAGGCATTCCGCGTAGGAGCGCAGGAAGCCCGCCGCGTAGGCGGTGCCGGGAAGCTCGTCGAAGCGGCCCGTCTCGATCGCCACCAGATACGGGTAGCGGATGCGCAGCATCGTCGCCACCTCGCGCAGGTCGTAGCCGAGGCTCTCGCGCGTCTCGCGCAGGGTGTCGGACACGCTGGGGCCGGCCGGGATGGACCCGTTCGCCGCCGGATCGAGGGTGTCGAAAGCCTTGCGCTTGCCCATCATGTCAGCCGTACCGTCGCTCTGGAAACCAAGCGGTTGAACCCCGGCATGGGTACGCCAGCCTTCGGGGCCGCGCAACCGGGAATGACCGCAATGCAGCGTCGTTGTATACGCCATTCGGCCAAGCCGCTGTAACAAAACGCTGCTTGGGCCAACGATTTAGGGGTGGACGGGGCCGGACCGCAGCACCTCAGATGAGGACGCCGTGGTCCTTGGCGAAGCTGCGCAATTTATCGCGCAGGCTGTGGTCGCCCTTCTGGTAGAGCCCGGCCATATACTGGCGCAGCGCCGCCACGTCGAGCGAGCGCAGCATGGTCTTCACCGGGCCGACCGACGGCGGCGACATCGACAGCGTGCGGAAGCCCACCCCGATCAGCGCCATGGCGTCGAGCGGCCGTCCGGCCATCTCCCCGCAGATGCTGAGCGACACGCCCGCGTCGCCGCTGGCCTCCACCAGACGGCGCAGCAGGCACAGCATGGCCGGCGACAGCGGGTCGTAGCGGGTGGCGGTGCGCGGGTTGCCGCGGTCGCTGGCGAAGATGTACTGCGTCAGGTCGTTGGAGCCGACCGACAGGAAATCCACGCGCGGCAGCAAGGCCGGCAGCTGCCACAGCAGCGACGGCACCTCGATCATCGTGCCCACGCGCAGGCGGCTCGGCGGCTCCACCCCTTGCGCCTCCAGGCGCCTCATCTCCAGGTCGAGCAGGCGCTTGGCCGCGTCGAACTCGGCGACCTCGGCGATCATCGGGAACATCACCGACAGGGGCCGCCCGGCCGCCGCCCGCAGCAGCGAGCGGAGCTGCTGGCGCAGCAGCGACGGGTGGTCGAGCCCGATGCGGATCGCCCGCCAGCCGAGCGCCGGGTTCTCCTCCTCGCCCGAGGCGATGTAGGGCAGCATCTTGTCGCCGCCGACGTCCAGCGTGCGGAACACCACCGGCTTGTCGCCGGCCTCGTCCAGGATGCGGGCGTACAGGTCGGTCTGCGCGCCCACGTCCGGGTAGCTGGAGCGCACCATGAAGGGGATTTCAGTGCGGTAGAGCCCGATGCCCTCCGCCCCGCTGGCCTTCAGGTGCGGCAGGTCGATCAGCAGGCCACAGTTCAGCTGGATGGAGATCGGCACGCCGTCGCGCGTCACGGAGGGCAGCGCGCGGGTTTCCGCGTACATCTGCTCCTTGCGGGTGCGCAGCGCCACGCTCTCGGCGAAGGCCATCTGGATGTCTTCGGCCGGGCGCACGAAGACCTGCCCGTGGTCGCCGTCGACGATGACGGGGTCCAGCGCCTCGATCCGGTTCAGCGCGTCACCGGCCTGGACCACGGGGATGTTCAGCGCGCGCGCCACGATGCAGACGTGGCTGGACGGCGAGCCTTCCTCCAGCACCACGGCGCGCAGGCGGCGCTGGTCGTAGTCCAGCAGCTCCGCCGGCCCCATGGAGCGCGCGATCAGCACGATGTCGTCGGGCAGAGTGCTGCCGTCGGCCTCCGACTTGCGCCCCGCGAGGTGCTGGAGCAGCCGGTTGGTCAGGTCTTCGAGGTCGAGCAGCCGTTCGCGGATGTAGGGGTCCGTCAGGTGGCTCATGCGGGCGCGGGTGTCGTTCTGCACCTGCTGCACCGCGGCCTCCGCCGTCAGGCCCATGCGGACCGCCTCGCGGATGCGGGAGAGCCAGCCGCGGTCCTCCGCGAACATGCGGTAGGTTTCCAGGATGTCCCGCGGCTCGCCCAGCCCCGCCAGGGCCGCCGCCGCCAGCAGGTCGTCGATGGCGCTGTGCATGGTGGCGATGGCGGTGTTCAGCCGCTCCAGCTCCGCCTCCACGTCCTCGGCCACCATCTGGCGGATGGTCAGCTGCGGGCGGTGGATGACGGCCAAACCCATGGACAGGCCGCCGGCCAGCGACGTGCCCGACAGGCGCGCCGGCAGAAGCGCCGGGTCGCCGGTGGTCGCGACCTCCTGCGGGTTGACCAGTTCGCCCTGGGCCACCAGTTCGGCGACGACCATGGCGATGGTCTGGAGGGTTTCGACCTCCTCCTCCGTGAAGCGGCGGCTGTCCTTGTGCTGGATGACCAGGACGCCGCGCACCTTGCCGCCGCGCAGGATCGGCACGCCGGCCAGCGACAGGAAGGGATCCTCGCCCGTTTCCGGGCGGTAGGCGAAGCTGGGGTGCGAGGGCGCGTTGTCCAGCGCGATGGGCCGGGCGTGGCCGGCGATGTCGCCGACGATGCCTTCGCCGACGCGCAGGCGCGTGTTGTGCACGGCGGTCTGGTTCAGACCGAAGGTGGAGAACAGCTCCAGCACCTCGCCCGCGCGCATGACGTAGCAGGAGCAGACGTCCGCTCCCATCTCCGCCGCGATCAGCGTGACGATCTTGTCGAGACGTTCCTGCCCCGACCCGGACCCGGCCATGACGTCGCGCAGCCGCGCGAGCAGCCGGCGCGCAGCGGTGCCGTCGAAGCCGGGGGCGGGGGCTTCACCGACGGCGTCGCTCATGTCACGCCGCTCCCAGAACGGCCGGGCGCTCAACATCCGGGATGATGGCGTCCGGGGTGATGGCGACCGGCGCGGCGCTGGCGCGCCGGTCCAGCGAGGCTTCGGCCTGTGCGATCAGGTCGGCGATGATCTCGGCCACCGGCTGCTCCTTCGTGACCAACCCGACGCTCTGCCCGGCCATCAGGGAGCCGGCCTCGATGTCGCCCTCGATCACCGCGCGGCGGAGAGCGCCGGCCCAGAAATGCTCGATCTCCAGAAGGCCCTCGTCGCGGGTCATGTCGCCCCGGTCCACCTTGGCGATCACCGCGCGCTGCAATTCCATGAAGCGCTTGGAGCCGGCGTTCGCCAGCGCCCGCACGGGGATCACCGGGAAGCGCGGGTCGATCTGCACCGACGCCTGCGCGTCGCGGGCCGAGGCCTTGATGAAGGCCTGTTTGAAGCGCGGGTGCGCGATGGATTCGCTGGCGCAGACGAAGCGCGTGCCGATCTGCACACCCGCAGCGCCCAATTCCAGATAGGCCACGATGGCCTCGCCCCGGCCGATGCCGCCGGCCACGAAGACCGGGACCTCGCGCAGGTCGGGCAGGATTTCCTGCGCCAGAACGGTGGTGGAGACGGGGCCGATGTGGCCGCCGGCCTCCGTGCCCTCGATCACCAGGGCGTCGGCGCCCATCTTCACCATGCGCCGGCCGCTGACCAGCGTCGGGGCGAAGGCCATGGCCTTGGCGCCGCCGTCCTTGATGCGCTTGAGGGTGGCGCCGGACGGGAAGCCGCCGGCGATCACCACATGGCTCACCGCCTGCTCCCGGCCGACGTCGATCAGCCGGTCGAGGTCGGGGTGCATGTTGATCAGGTTGACGCCGAACGGCCGCGACGTCAGGGCCTTGGTGCCCGCGATCTCGTCCGCCAGCTGGTCCGGCGTCATCGACCCGCAGGCCAGCACGCCGAAACCGCCAGCGTTCGAAATGGCGGACACGAGGTGGCGCTCCGACACCCAGCTCATCGCACCGCCCATGATGGCGGTGCGCGTGCCGAGGAAGGCGCGCCCCCGCGCCCACAGTTGGTCGAGTCGCGCCCGTGCCGCCGCGTCGATGGTGGCGTCGGTCATGGCCCGCTCTCCCCTTTCCGTCAAGCTCAGGCCGCGTCCAGGCCGTAGGCGGTGTGCAGGGCGCGCAGCGCCAGCTCCGCGTACTCCTCGGCGATCAGGACCGAAATCTTGATCTCGGAGGTGGAGATAACCTGGATGTTGATGCCCTTGTCGGCCAGGGCCTTGAACATGCGCTGGGCGACACCGGCATGACTGCGCATGCCGACGCCGATCACCGACACCTTCACGACGTTGGCGTCGGAGACGATGCGCTTGTAGTTCAGCTCCGCCTGGGCATCCTCCAGCACCTTCACGGCGCGGGCGAGGTCAGCCTTGCCGACGGTGAAGGTCATGTCGGTGGACTTGCCGTCCTCGGACACGTTCTGGACGATCATGTCCACGTTGACGGCGGCGTCGGTCAGCGGGCCGAAGATGTTGGCCGCCACGCCCGGACGGTCGGCGACGCCGATGAGGGTGATCTTCGCCTCGTCGCGGCTGTAGGCGATGCCGCTCACAACTTCCTTTTCCACGATCTCGTCCTCGTCCACAACCAGGGTACCGGGAAGCGCGCTGCCGGCGGCCTCCTCGAAGCTCGACAGAACCTGCACGCGCACGCGGTGGTTCATCGCCATCTCGACCGAGCGGGTCTGCAGGACCTTCGCGCCCTGCGAGGCCAGCTCCAGCATCTCCTCATAGGTGATCTTGGAGAGCTTGCGGGCTTTGGTGACGATGCGCGGGTCGGTCGTGTAGACGCCGTCCACGTCGGTGTAGATGTCGCAACGGTCGGCCTTCACCGCCGCCGCGACCGCCACCGCCGAGGTGTCGGAACCGCCACGGCCCAGCGTGGTGATGCGGCCCTCCACGGTCACGCCCTGGAAGCCGGCGATCACGGCGACCTCGCCGCTCTCCATGCTCTTTTCCAGGGAGGCCGTGTCGATGGACACGATGCGCGCCTTGCCGTGGGTGTCGTCGCTGGTGATCGGGATCTGCCAGCCGGCCCACGACCGCGCCGGGATGCCGATGGACTGCAACGCGATGGCGAGGAGACCGGAGGTCACCTGCTCGCCCGACGCCACGACCGCGTCGTATTCACGCGCGTCGTGCAGCTTGTCGATCTCGTTGCAGTATTTGACGAGCTGGTTGGTCACGCCGGACATCGCCGACACGACGACGGCCACCTGATGGCCCGCCTTCACTTCCTGCTCGACCTTGCGTGCCACGTTCTTGATGCGGTCGATGTCGCCGACCGACGTGCCACCGAACTTGAGGACGATCCGCGCCATACCTCACACCATATCTGCGCCGAAAAAATCCGGCCGTCCGCGATCCCCGCTCTACCGTTGCCGGCGCGGGGCGGCGTATCCATACTCTGTCGCTCACAGCGAGGCAAGTTCGCCCCGCAATTGTTTCCGCAAACCAAGCATACGGGATTCCCTTCATGACCGCGACTGCCGGAACCGCAGGCACCGTTGACCCCGAGGACATCGCCCGCTTTTCCGCCATCGCCGCGGAATGGTGGGATCCCAGGGGCAAGTTCCGGCCCCTCCACCGGCTGAATCCGCTGCGCCTGACCTACATCCGCGACACGGTGTGCCGGCGGCTCGACCGCGACCCGCTGGCGCCGGATCCGCTGAAGGGGCTGCGCGTGGTGGACATCGGCTGCGGCGGCGGCCTGCTGTCGGAGCCCATCGCCCGCATGGGCGCCACGGTGGTCGGCATCGACGCGGCGGAGCGCAACGTGAAGACCGCCTCCGCCCACGCGGCCGAGACCGGCACCGCCGTGGACTACCGCGCCACCACCGCCGAGGCCCTGGCCGCGAGCGGCGAGCGATTCGACGTGGTGCTGGCGATGGAGGTGATCGAGCATGTCGCCGACGTGGACCTGTTCGTGAAGTCCTGCGCCGGTCTTCTGGCCCCCGGCGGCGTGCTGTTCCTGGCAACCCTGAACCGCACGCCGAAGTCCTTCGCGCTGGCCATCGTGGGGGCGGAGTACATCCTGCGCTGGATGCCGCGCGGCACCCACAACTGGCGCCAGTTCCTGCGCCCCAGCGAACTGGCGTCGGCCGTACGCGCGCATGGGCTGGCGATCAAGGACCTGACCGGCGTGACGTACAACCCCCTGTCCGACGAATTCCGCCTGAACGCGCGGGACCTGGACGTGAACTACATGGGCTGGGCGGAGCGAGCCGTTTCGTAGGTTGAGTTTCGTAGGTTGGGTTGAGGCGCAGCCGAAACCCAACACTCGCCTCCATGCAGCCGCTGTTGGGTTTCGCATCCGCTCAACCCAACCTACTAAGCTACAAGGCCGCGCGCGTACAGCCGGTCAGGACGCGTACAGGTCGTCCAGGCTGAGCGTGGCATCCAGGGACTCCAGCACGACCTCGCCTTCCGTCGCGACCTCCGCCATCCAGCCGCCGGGACGGCGGCGGTAGATTTCGACCAGCGGCTCGTTCTGGGAGACCAGGACGAATTCCCGCAGGGACGGAATCGTCTGGTAGTTCGCGCGCTTCTCGCGCCGGTCAATGGCTTCCGTGCTGTCGGACAGCACTTCCACGATCACCGTGGGGGCGTGCACGACATAGGGATCGTCGTCGCCCCGCGCGCAGGTGGCGACCACGTCGGGATAGTAGTAGGCGTTCGCCGCCTCGACGCGGACCTTCACATCACCGATGAAGGCTTCACATCCACGACGGCGGGCGACTTGCCGCATCGCCGTGTAGATGGTTCCGGCGATCTGGTTGTGCCTTCGGCTCGCCCCGACCATGGCGAAGACTTCGCCGTCGACATACTCGTGGGGCACCTCGGCCACACGCTCGGCGGCGAGGTACTCTTCGGGGGAGATCCACGGCTTGCGGAATACAGGCGGCATGCAAAAACATTAACGCGGCTTGCCCGCGACCGCCACCGCACCATTGGGAGGGAGCTTGCGGGAGGGCTCGGCACCCTCCCGCAACGCATTACGCGGCGTGGCTGGCTTCGTGCTGGGTCAGCAGCGCGTAGATCGCGTCGGCCGAATCGGAGCCGCGCAGCTTTTCGCACATGGACTGGTCGCGCAGAAGACGCGACACGCGGGCCAGCGCCTTCAGGTGGTCGGCACCGGCATGATCCGGAGCCAACAGCAGGAAAATCAAATCGACCGGTTGCTCATCGATCGCATCGAAGTCGATGGGCCGCTCCAGCCGGGCGAAAACGCCGTGGACGCGGTCGAGGCTGGGCAGCTTGCCGTGCGGGATGGCGATGCCATGACCCACGCCGGTGGTGCCCAGCCGCTCGCGTTCCAGAAGGACGTCGAAGATCGCCCGTTCCTGCTGGCCGGTCAGCTCGGCCGCCTTGCGCGCCATCTCCTGCAGGGCCTGCTTTTTGTTGCCGGCCTTGAGGTTCGGGAGGATGGCGTGCGGCGTGATGAGATCGAGCATGACGCGTCGAATGTTGTTGAGACGGAGCCCGGGATCAGGCGCCGGCCTTCTCCGCCGGGTCGACCCAACCGATGTTGCCATCGGCGCGGCGGTAGACCAGGTTCAGACGGCCGTGGGCGCTGTTGCGGAACATCAGGGCCGGGCTGTCGGCCAGTTCCATGCGCATGACCGCTTCGCTGACCGTCAGGGACGCGATGGAGGTCTCCATCTCGGCGATGACCATCGGCTGGACCTTTTCGGCCGCGGCCCCGTCCTCGACATGGGCCTCGTCCTTCTCCGCTTCCAGGATCTGGTAGCGGGCCGGCACGGCCTCAACGGTGGTCTCGCCGGTGTGATGGTCGCGCAGGCGGCTCTTGTAACGGCGCAGGCGCTTGGACAGCTTCTCGCACGCGGTGTCGAAGGCCGGATAGGGCTCGGTGGCCTCCGAAGCGCTCTGCAGCACGATTCCGCGACCGACATGGACCTGGATGTCGGCCTTGAACAGGTGCGCGTCGCGCGTCAGAACGACGTTGGCTTCGATGGGCTTGTTGAAATACTTGCCGACGACGGAATTCAGGCTATCCGCGACGTGGGTGCGCAGGGCATCGCCAACGTCAAGCTGCTTGCCTTTGACGGTCAGTTGCATTTTGGGAGGTTTCCAAATTGGTCCGCGATGGACAGAAGACGACGGTAGGCCGCCACGTGCGGACCGGGACCATAGTGGCGAAGGCCTAGGCTGTCAATGAACGACCGCCTTTCCCCCATCCGGCTACATGCGTGACATCTTGGCACGGCGTCGCTGCACCGATGATGGTATGCGCATCGCTTCACGATACTTCGCCACCGTTCTGCGCGCAATGTCGATCCCCTCGCCACGGAGAATTTCGACAATTTTGTCGTCCGACAGCACGTCTTCGGGCTTTTCGGCGTCGATCATGGTCTTGATTCGGTGGCGCACCGCCTCGGCCGAGTGGGCCGCCTGACCGTCCGCACCCTGGATGGCGGAGGTGAAGAAGTACTTCAGCTCGAACACGCCTCGCGGAGTCGCCATGAACTTGTTGGTGGTGACGCGGCTGACCGTGCTCTCGTGCATGCCGATGGCCTCGGCGATGTCGCGCAGGATCAGCGGCTTCAGGTGCGAGACGCCGTGGATGAAGAAGGCATCCTGCTGCCGGATGATCTCGCCGGCGACCTTCAGAATGGTGGTCGCGCGCTGGTGCAGCGATTTCACCAGCCAGTTGGCCGACTGGAACCGCTCGGTGATGTATTCCTTGTCGGCCTTGTTGCGGGCCGTGCCGGAGATGCGCGCGAAATAGCGCTGGTTGACCAGGACCCGCGGCAACGTGTCCGGGTTCAGGTCGATCAGCCAGCCGCCGCCGGGGTTGGCGCGCATCAGGATGTCGGGCGTGACCAGCTGGGCCGGCGTGTGGTCGAAGGCCAGCGCCGGCTTGGGGTTCAGCTTGCGGATCTCCGACACCATGTCGGCGATGTCCTCGGCATCCACCCCGCAGACCTTCATCAGGGCCGGCAGGTTGCGCGCCGCCAGCAGTTCCAGGTTGTCGAGCAGCGCGGCCATGGCCGGGTCCAGCCGGTTCTTCTCCCGCAGCTGGATCGCCAGGCATTCCTTCAGCGAGCGGGCGAAGATGCCCGGCGGGTCGAAGCGCTGGCAGGCGGCCAGCACCCTCTCCACCCGCGCCGGCTCGCAGCCGAGCTGGACGGCAAGCCCCTCCATCTCCAGCCCGACCAGCCAGCCGGCCTCGTCCAGCATGTCGATCAGGGCCAGCCCGATCAGCTGGTCGCCGTGGTCCGGCAGGTCGATCTTGAGCTGTTCGGTCAGGTGGTCGCGCAGGCTCTTCTGGCCGGACAGCGTGGCTTCCAGGTTCGCCTCGTCGTCCTCGAACCCGCCGCGCCCGCCGCGTTCCTGCCAGGAACCGTAGACGTCCGACGACCCGTCCGCGCCATCGGAGAATCGGTCGTCCGAGTAGACGTTCTCGAAATCGGTGTCGAGCGGGGCCTCGGAGGAGGAGCCCAGCGTTTCCGACGAGGTCATCTCCACAGTGTCGCGGGTCCGCCCGTCCGAGACGGGCGGCGGAGCCTCGTCGAAGGCGGCCATGTCGGGGCCGGTCAGATGATCGGACGCGCCGGCGTCCCCGCCACCGTCGCCGCCGGCCTCGCCTGCGGAATCCCCCGGACCGCTGTCGCGCTCCAGCAACGGGTTCTGCTCGATCTCGCGGTCGACGAAGTCCGACAGTTCGATGTTCGACAGCTGCAGCAGCTTGATCGCCTGCTGCAGCTGGGGGGTCATGACGAGGGACTGGGTCTGGCGAAGATCGAGTCGTTGGCTGAGCGCCATGGGCGGGAGGACCAGGCTAGAGGCTGAACCGGTCGCCGAGGTAGACCCGGCGCACGTCCTGGTGCGCCACGATCTCCGACGGCTCTCCCTCCATTAGTACCATACCATCGTGCAAGATGTATGCCCGATCGACGAGGTCCAGCGTTTCTCTTACGTTGTGATCCGTGATCAACACCCCGATGCCGCGATCGCGCAGGTGGCTGACCAGTTCGCGGATGTCGTTCACCGCGATCGGGTCGATGCCGGCCAGCGGCTCGTCTAGAAGGACGAAGTGCGGCTGGGAGGCCAGCGCGCGGGCGATCTCCACGCGGCGCCGCTCGCCGCCCGACAGCGCCAGGGCGGGCGCGCGGCGCAGGTGGGTGATGGAGAATTCGGCCAGCAGCTCGTCCAGCATCGCCTCGCGGGCGTCGCGGTCGCTCTCGACCACCTCCAGCACGGCGCGGATGTTGTTCTCCACCGACATGCCGCGGAAGATCGACGCTTCCTGCGGCAGATAGCCGATGCCCAGCCGGGCGCGCCGGTACATGGGCAGCGCCGTGATGTCCTGGCCGTCCAGCAGGATCGTGCCCGAATCGGCGGCGATCAGCCCGGTGATCATGTAGAAGCAGGTGGTCTTGCCGGCGCCGTTCGGCCCCAGCAGCCCCACCGCCTCGCCGCGCTGGACCGTCACGGTCACGTCGCGGACGACGGGGCGCTTCTTGTAGGTCTTGCCGAGGTGGAGGGCGACCAGCCCTTCCGACGGCGTGGCCGCGGCGGTGGCGGAACCGCCCGCCGGCGCCGCCGTCGGGCCGTTGACCCGCAGTTCCTGGCTCCCGAGGTCCTGGTTGCGGCGCTCGCGGTCCCGGCCGTCGGGATCCCGGTTTTCGATATCCATGGTCATCGCGTTCGTTACCGGGCCGGTCAGGGCTTCGAGGGTTTGGAGGGCTTGCCGCCGGCCGGTTTGCCATCGGCCGGCTTGCCCTCAGCGGATTTGTTGGAACCACCGCCGGGGCCGCCGTCCTGGCCGGGGATCAGCAGGCCCATCACCCGGCCGCCGGTGGCGGGGCCGGCGATGACCCGGTTGATCTTGGTCTTCATGTTCATCTCGGCGGCTTCGCCGTTGAGCTGGTTGTCGTTGCGCGTGATCTTGACGTTGCCCAGCAGCACCGCCGTGTCGTCCGCCACCGAATAGACCAGCTTGTCGGACAGGGCCACGTCGGTCGTGGTGGTGACCACCACGCTGCCGGACCCGTCGATCCGTTCCATCTGCGAGGAGCCGTCGGGCATCTTCTTCAGCTGGCCGATCAGGATGTCGGCGCGCATCCGGTCGCCGTTGGCGATGCGCACCGCCAGCGCGTCGCCGCGCGCCACCGCGAGGTTTTTGTCCTCGTAATATTCCAGCGTGTCGCGGGCGGTGACCACGTCGGTCTTGGTGACCATCTTCAGCGCCTTGCCGGTCACCACGGCGACCTTCTTATCGACGTCGTAGATGCCGCGGTCGCCGAACACCTCCTGCGAGGGGCTGACCATGTGCACGTTGCCTTCGGCCAGGAGCTGGAAGACCTCGTTCCCCTTGTTGGGGATCTCGCGGTAATAGGCGGTCAGCACGTCGGCGTAGACGGTGCTCTCCCCCCGCTTGGCCGAGGCGTTGCCGCGCGCGACGTAGGCGCGCACGTCCTGGTGCCATTCGATGGCCTGGTCGGCGTTGATCTCGACCGGGTTGGGGCCGCCGCCGCCCGGCAGGGTCTGCTGGGCCAGGGCCGGGGTGGCCGCCAGGGCCAGGAAACCGGCCAGCGCCAGAGCGGCCGTTCGCATGGATGCACTCACCGCTTCTTTCCTCCGGGGCGTTCGGCGGCCTGGACGTCGGCCTTGGACTGGTTCAGGAAGACCATGGTCTTTCCCCGGTCCGACAGGCGGAAACCGTCCGCGTTGATGACGCCCTGCGGCCCCTGCCCGACCACATGGACATCGCCCCAGGCGGTGCCCTTGCGGATGTCGGACTCGGCCTCTTCCGTCGTAAACTCGTTGCCGTCGTCGCGCAACACGCGGACGTGGCCGCGCATCTTCAGGATGCCCGTGTTCTGATCGTACCATCCCTTGTCGGAGCGGATGGTGACCCACGCGCCGTCCGTCTGGGTCATCTCCATCTCCGGCTGGTCGAGCAGCACGATGTCCGGCTGGTCGGCCATCTTGTCCGCCTTCTGGGCGACCAGGGAATAGGGCCTCGACTGCTGGTCCACGCTGAAATAGCGCGGCTTGACCATCTCCGTCTGGCCCTTGTCGGCGGTGATCTTCGGGGTCGGCAGCTCGTTCAGCGTCGGCCACGCGGCGATCAGGGCCATCACCGCCAGCGCCAGCGCCGGCAGGGAGAACTTCATCAGCGTGACGAAGCGGCTGTAGCCCCGGCTGGCCGGCTTGATCGTGCGGCGGCGGTGGGCGCGCGGGACGGGCGCGTCCGGCCGCACGGCCGTGAGCGGCGCCGGACCGGCGGAGGCCTGTCCGCCCGTCTTGCGCCGGTCTTCCGCGTGCAGGTCGTTCGCGCTCATCAAATCGCTGTCCATCCGGTCCGCCGCTTTCGATGCCCGCCGGTCAAGCCGCCCCGGCGCTCAGGCAGTCGTGGATGTGCACGACGCCGAGCGGCCGGTCCGCCTCGATCACGAACAGGGTGGTGATCTGCTTTTCGTTCATCTCCCGCAGCGCCTCGACGACCAGCGCCTTGGGGCGGATCGTCTTGGGCCGGGGCGACATGATGCTGTCCGCGCGCTCCGCCAGCAGCTCCGGCTTCAGGTGGCGGCGCAGGTCGCCGTCGGTGATGACGCCGGCCAGGGCGCCCGCATCGTCCACCACGCCGACGCAGCCGAGCCGCTTGGCCGTCATCTCCAGGATCACGTCGGACAGCGGGGTGTCCAGGCCGCACAGCGGCATGCCGTCGCCCTTGTGCATGACGTCCGTGACCTTCAGCAGCGCCCGGCCGAGCTGTCCGCCCGGGTGCAGCTCCTTGAAGTCGGAGGCCGTGAAGCCACGCCGTTCCAACAGCGCGACCGCCAGGGCGTCACCCAGCGCCAGCATCATGGTGGTCGAGGTGGTCGGCGCCAGACCCAGGGGGCAGGCCTCCGGGGCCGGCGGCAGGACCAGCGCCACATCCGACTGCTCGGCCAGCGACGAGCCCGCGCGGCGGGTGACGCCGATCAGCGGGATGGCGAAGCGGCGGGTGTAGGCGACGACGTCCGACAGCTCGCTCGTCTCGCCGGAGTTGGACAGGGCGATGACCGCGTCGCTGCGGGCGATCATGCCCAGGTCGCCGTGGCTCGCCTCGCCCGGATGGACGAAGAAGGCCGGCGTGCCGGTGGAGGCCAGCGTGGCGGCGATCTTGCGGGCGACGTGGCCCGACTTGCCCATGCCGGTGACGACCACGCGGCCCGTGATGCCGGCCAGCGTGTCGAGCGCGCGGGTGAAGGCTCCGTCCAGGCTGTCGGCCAGCGCCATCAGGGCGTCGGCTTCCATCCGCAGGACGCGCACGGCGCTGGCGAGGTCGCGGTCGGGCACGGCCGTGGCGAGCGTCTCGCTCTGCTCCCGGGCGGCCGGGCGATCGATCAGGCTGGTCAAGGCGGCACTGCCTCTTCAGTTGTCCTATGGGGGCGCGGGCGGATCGTCCGCCCGGCCCATCGTTGTGCACCCGCTGTTCGGCATACGAACCAACGGCCATGCACAGGCGCCGGCAGTATGCCCACCGTTGCGCCTTCGGTCAAATCAACGCCCGGGTGAACGGGCCTATTCCACCGCGGTCGGGCGTCAGTGCGCCAAAATGTCCGGCTGCTCCCAACCGCCCAGGTCGAGCGCGCCGCGCGCGGGAAGGAAGTCGAAGCAGGCCTTGGCGAGATGGGTACGCCCCTCGCGCGCCAGCATGACGTCCAGCTTGTCCTTCAGGTCATGCAGGTGCAGCACGTCGGAGGCGGCGTATTTCATCTGCTCCGGCGTCAGCTCGTCGGCACCCCAGTCGGAGGACTGCTGCTGCTTGGACAGCTCCACGCCCAGCAGGTCCTTCACGAGGTCCTTCAGGCCGTGCTTGTCGGTGAAGGTGCGCACCAGCTTGGAGGCGACCTTGGTGCAGTAGACCGGCTGACAGACCACGCCGAGGTAGGCCTGCATCACCGCCACGTCGAAGCGGGCGAAGTGGAACAGCTTGGTAACCTCGGGGTCGGTCAGCAGGCGCTTCAGGTTCGGCGCGTCGTAGCGCCCCCTTTGGGATTGGCCCTGGCGAAACTGCACGAGGTGGACCGTGCCGTCGCCGGGCGACAGCTGCACGAGGCAGAGCCGGTCGCGATGGGGGTTCAGCCCCATGGTTTCGGTGTCGATGGCGACGGCGCCGCCACGGGCGAGGGCTTTCAGGTCGAGACCGTCCGGCAGGTCGCCGTCATGAAGATCGATGGGCATTGGGTGGCTTCCCGCGTGTCACGGCCCCCGGCCACGGACCCCAGAAACGACGAACGCCGCTCTGCTTCCTTCCCGTCCCCGGAAGGGGAGGTCCGTAGCATGCGGCGCAGCCGGGTAGATATGGTGCCCAGGAGAAGACTCGAACTTCCACGACATTTCTGCCACAGGTACCTGAAACCTGCGCGTCTACCAATTCCGCCACCTGGGCTCGGTGTGGGTCGCTTATGTAGCCGGCTGAGGGATCCCCGTCAACAGCTTTTTTCACTTTTTTGCGGAGGGCGGCGCAGCGAGCCGAACCGGTGGCCGACCGGCGGCCGAAATGATCGCGTGGGCGCGCGGCGGACTAGCCTCTTGGGGGAGGTTTCTATATAAGCATCCGGCAATCCGGCGGCCCCGCCCTGGGCTGGGAGCGGTCCGGACCAGTGATGTTCCATGATAGTGCGGGCCCAACGGCACGGGAGCCCAACGGCACGGGAGAAGGTCGATGTCCTATCGCTATGAAGTGGTCACGGTGTTCGGCGGTTCGGGCTTCATCGGCCGCCATCTGATCCGGCGCCTCGCCAAGTCGGGCGCCATCGTCCGCGTCGTGTCGCGCCACCCGAACCAGGCAAACTTCCTGAAGACGGCCGGCTCGGTCGGGCAGATCGTGCCGATGGCCGCCGACGTGACCAACGACCAGTCGGTCGCGCGCGCCATCCAGGGCAGCGACACCGTCATCAACCTGATCGGCGCGCTGTACGAGACCGCACCCTGGAGCTTCCAGACCGTCCACGTCGACGCCCCGTCGCGCATCGCGCGCATCGCCAAGGCGAACGGGGTGCGCAAGCTGGTCCACGTCTCCGCGATCGGTGCCGACACCCGCTCCGCCTCGGCCTACGCGCGGTCCAAGGCGGCCGGCGAGCAGGCGGTGCTGCAGGCCTTCCCCGGCGCCACCATCATCCGCCCGAGCATCGTCTTCGGGCCGGAGGACGCCTTCTTCAACAAGTTCGCCGCGATGGCGCAGATCTCCCCGGTTCTGCCGCTGATCGGCGGCAAGACGAAGTTCCAGCCGGTCTATGTCGGCGATCTGGCCGATGCCATCGCCTGTGCCATCTATCACGACGAGACCGCCGGCAAGACCTTCGAGCTGGGCGGCCCGCGCGTCTACAGCTTCAAGGAGCTGATGGAACTGATGCTCCAGGAGATCCGCCGCAAGCGCCTGCTGCTGCCGGTGCCGTACAGCGTCGCGGAAAAGCTGGGCGGCTTCTTCGAGAAGATTCCGCTGATCGCCCCGCCGCTGACGCGGGATCAGGTGGAGCTGCTGAAGACGGACAACGTGGCGAAGCCGGGCGCGCCGGGCTTCAAGGAGCTGGGCATCCACGAGCTGGCCAGCTGCGAGGTGATCCTGCCGACCTACCTGTCGCGCTTCATCGTCGGCGGCCGTTCCAACACGCTGACCCGCGACGTCGCCAAGTTCAACAAGTACCCGAGCGCGCACTGACGCACCGGAAACGGTCTGGACCGGAAAAGCCCCGCCCCTCGGCGGGGCTTTTTCTTTGCCCGGCGGGTGCCGCAAGGGAGCCCTGCGCGGCGCCCCCGCGCCTTGAATTCGCCCCCGCCGGAACGCAGCTTGCGCTTGTCACACGAAGACAGGACGAGACACGGCAAGGGCATTTCATGACCGATTCGGCAACGCGCGCCGCGGCGGCGCGGTGGGCGACCATTGCGGCCTTCTTCCTGAACGGCACGGTGTTCGGGGCTTGGGCAACTGAGATCCCCGTGATCAAGGGCCGCCTGGACCTCAGCCCGGCGGTGCTTGGCATCGCGCTGCTGTGTCTGGCGGCCGGCGCCCTGACGGCCATGATCGGCAGCGGCGGGCTGCTGGGCCGCGTGGGCAGCGCCCCGGCGGTGCGGGTCACCGCCCTGCTCTTCGGATTGCTGCTGCCGCTGCCGGCGCTGATGCCGGGCGTCGTCGCCCTGTGCGCGGTGCTGTTCCTGTTCGGGGCGGCCGGCGGCACAATGGACATCGCCATGAACGCACACGGCGCGCTGGTCGAGCGGCGGCTCGGCCGACCCATCATGTCGTCGCTGCACGGGATGTGGAGCCTCGGCGGTCTGGTCGGCGCCGGGGCCGGCGGGCTGCTGCTCCCGCTGATGCCTCCGCCGACGGTCGGCGGCGTGATCGCCGGCGCCCTGCTGGCGCTGTTCCTGGCCGTGCAGCACCGGCTGCTGCCGGGCGGGTCCGACGCCGGCGCGGGATCGTCCGGGCTCGCCCTGCCCAGCCGCCGCACGCTTCTGCTCGGCGCGCTGACCTTCCTGTCCTTCATGAGCGAGGGCGCCATTCTGGACTGGAGCGCCATCTACCTGCGCGAGGATCTCGGCGGGGCGGCGTCGGTGGCCGGGCTGGGATTCGCGGTGTTCTCCGGCGCCATGGCGGTGGGCCGCTTCTGCGGCGACCGGCTGCGGCAGCGCTTCGGCGGCGTCACGCTGGTGCGCACGGGTGCGATGCTGGCCTTCGGCGGGCTGGCCGTCGCGCTGCTGGGCGGCGCGCCCGCCGTGGCGGTGGTTGGGTTCGGGCTGACCGGGCTCGGCCTGTCGAACGTGGTGCCGGTGCTGTTCAGCACCGCCGGCGCGGGGGAGGATGGGACCGCCGCCTCGTCCATCGCGGCGGTGGCGACGCTCGGCTATGCCGGGGTGCTGACCGGCCCGGCGCTGCTGGGCTTCGTGGCGGAGGCCAGCACGGTGGGCTTTTCCTTCGCCCTGATCGCCGCGCTGGCGCTCGTCATCGCCGTGGCGTCGAGCCGCGCCGTGCCCCAACGGGCGTAGGCGCGCTCGCGCAAGACCTTACAGATAGAGGAACGCCAGCATCCCGGTGCCGACGGCGATGCGGTACCAGCCGAAGGGCGCGAAGCCGTAGCGGCCGACGAAGTCCACCAGCGTCTTGACCACCAGCGCCGCCGCGATGAAGGCGGTGACGAAGCCGACCGCGATCAGCGCGCCGGAGTCGAAGGTCATCCCGTGCCAGTTCTTGTACAGGTCGTAGACCGTCGCGCCGGCCATGGTCGGGATCGCCAGGAAGAAGGAGAACTCCGCGGCGGTGCGGCGGTCCACCCCCATCAGCAGCGACCCGAGGATCGTGGCGCCGGAGCGCGACACGCCCGGAACCAGCGCCAGGCACTGGCACAGCCCGATCTTCAGCGCGAGCGGCGCCGGGAAGCGTTCGATCTGGTGATAGCGCGGGGCGGGGACGAGCCGCTCGATCATCAGGATCGCGATCCCGCCGACGATCAGGGCGAAGCTGACCACGGTCGGGTTGAACAGCACGCTCTTGATGATGCCGTGCAGACCGGCGCCCAGCACCATGGCGGGCAGGAAGGCCAGGATCACGGCCATCGCGAAGTGCCGGGCACCGGGATCGTCCTTCAGCCCGGTCACCACGCGCCACAGCCGCGCGAAATAGACGGCGCAGATCGCCAGGATGGCGCCGAGCTGGATCACCACCTCGAACACCTTGCCGGGGGGGCCCTGGAAGCCCAGAAGCTCGTCCAGGATGATGAGGTGACCGGTGGAGGACACCGGCAGGAACTCCGTCAGCCCTTCGATCAGGCCGAGCAGAATCGCGTCGAGGTATTGGTCGATGAACATGCGGTGCCGAGGCCTCTGACAATGTGCGGGCTCTATGGCCGGCTTATAGCAGGGCCATTGTGCGAAGGCGAAGGGACAAGGGGCGATACCCCGATTCGCGATATAGTACCGAAACGAGACTAATTTTCTTTCCGTTTTTCGACGCCTCCTCGCGTCCGGAGAGACCCCTGTGACACCCCGTCACAGTTAGGTCAGCATCCGTGACCCAACGGACAAATTTTGCTCGCCAGCCCTGATCCCATGCGGTATATGACTTTCCGACCGCGTGACCGCGGACCATCGTTTTCCACCGCGGCCACGCCCTTTCGGACGCCTGGCCGCCGGCACCGTCCCCCGAACGCATGGGGACACGCGAAGAAGGAGCAGGCGTTATGGCGAACCAGAGGATGTTGGGCTTCGTGCACACCGCGCAGCGGATGCCCGACAAGCGCCCGGCCACGGAGCGCCGCCAGGATTTCGCCGAAATCTACGCCCGCTTCTCCGACGAGCGCGCCAACGAGCAGGCCAACCGCTGCTCGCAGTGCGGCGTTCCCTTCTGCCAGGTGCACTGCCCGGTCTCCAACAACATCCCCGACTGGCTGAAGCTGACGTCGGAAGGCCGGCTGGAAGAGGCGTACGAGGTCTCCCAGGCCACCAACAACTTCCCGGAAATCTGCGGCCGCATCTGCCCGCAGGACCGCCTGTGCGAGGGCAACTGCGTCATCGAGCAGTCGACCCACGGCGCCGTCACCATCGGCTCGGTCGAGAAGTACATCAACGACACCGCCTGGGATAACGGCTGGGTCAAGCCGCGCACGCCGTCGCGGGAGCTGGGCCTGTCGGTCGGCATCATCGGCGCCGGCCCGGCCGGCCTCGCCGCCGCCGAGGAACTGCGCGCCAAGGGCTACGAGGTGCACGTCTACGACCGCTACGACCGCATGGGCGGCTTGCTGGTCTACGGCATCCCCGGCTTCAAGCTGGAGAAGACGGTCGTGGAGCGCCGCGTACAGCTGCTGGCCGACGCGGGCGTGGTCTTCCACCCGAACTTCGAGGTCGGCCGCGACGCCACCCTGCCGGAGCTGCGCCGCAAGCACGTCGCCGTCCTGGTCGCCACCGGCGTCTACAAGGCCCGCGACATCCAGGCGCCGGGCTGCGGCCTGGGCAACATCGTGGCCGCGCTGGACTACCTGACCACCTCCAACAAGGTCAGCCTGGGCGACACGGTCGAGGCGTTCGAGAACGGCTCGCTCAACGCCGCCGGCAAGAACGTCGTGGTGCTGGGCGGCGGCGACACCGCCATGGATTGCGTGCGCACCGCCATCCGCCAGGGCGCCAAGTCGGTCAAGTGCCTCTACCGTCGCGACCGCAAGAACATGCCGGGCTCGCAGCGCGAGGTCGCCCACGCCGAAGAAGAGGGCGTGGAGTTCGTCTGGCAGGCGGCTCCCGAGGGCTTCAACGGTGATACGGTGGTGACCGGCGTCCGCGCCGTGCGCATCCACCTGGGCGTGGCCGACGCCACCGGCCGCCAGACCCCGCAGGTGATCGAGGGGTCGGAGTTCACGGTCGAGGCCGATCTGGTCATCAAGGCCCTGGGCTTCGAGCCGGAGGAGCTGCCGTCGCTCTTCAAGGAGCCGGAGCTGAAGGTCACCCGCTGGGGCACGCTGCTGGTCGACCACCGCACCAAGATGACCAACCTGGACGGCGTCTTCGCCGCCGGCGACATCGTGCGCGGCGCCTCGCTGGTCGTGTGGGCCATCCGCGACGGCCGCGACGCGGCGGACGCGATGCACGCCTACGCCAAGGCGAAGGCCAACAGCTTCGCCGAAGCGGCCGAGTAATCAGCCGAATTTTGCAGGTTGGGCCAAGCGCAGCGCGGCCCGACACCGATACGCGAGATGTTGGGCCGCACTGCGTTTGGCCCAACCTACGTCAGTCCAGCGAGACGGAAAGGGTCCACCGATGACCACCGAGTTGAACCAGGGTGAGCAGTTCGTCGCAGAATACCGCGCCAACGCCGCGGCGCTGACCACTGCCAACGCCTACAACCCGGAGGATGAGCATGACGCCTGCGGCGTCGGTTTCATCGCCGCGATCGACGGCAAGCCCCGCCGCTCGGTGGTGGAAAAAGGCATCGAGGCGCTGAAGGCCGTCTGGCACCGTGGTGCGGTGGACGCCGACGGCAAGACGGGTGACGGTGCGGGCATCCACGTCGCGGTCCCGCAGAAGTTCTTCAAGGACCACGTCAAGGTCATCGGCCACCGTGCGCCGGACAACAAGCTGGCCGTCGGTCAGGTGTTCCTGCCGCGCATCAGCCTGGACGCGCAGGAAGCCTGCCGCTGCATCGTCGAGACGGAGATCCTGTCTTTCGGCTATTACATCTACGGCTGGCGTCAGGTGCCGATCAACGTCGACATCATCGGCGAGAAGGCCAACGCCACCCGGCCGGAGATCGAGCAGATCATCATCGGCAACAGCAAGGGCGTGTCCGACGAGCAGTTCGAGCTGGACCTGTACGTCATCCGCCGCCGCATCGAAAAGGCGGTGAAGGGCGAGCAGATCAACGACTTCTACATCTGCTCCCTGTCCGCGCGCTCGATCATCTACAAGGGCATGTTCCTCGCCGAACAGCTCACGACCTTCTACCCGGACCTGCTGGACGAGCGGTTCGAATCCGACTTCGCCATCTACCACCAGCGCTATTCGACCAACACCTTCCCGACCTGGCCGCTGGCCCAGCCCTTCCGCATGCTCGCCCACAACGGCGAGATCAACACGCTGAAGGGCAACGTCAACTGGATGAAGGCGCATGAGACCCGGATGGAGCATCCGGCCTTCGGCGTCCACATGGCGGACCTGAAGCCGGTCATCGGCGTCGGCCTGTCGGACTCGGGCGCGCTCGACACCGTGTTCGAGGTGATGGTCCGCGCCGGCCGCACGGCCCCGATGGTCAAGATGATGCTGGTGCCGCAGGCACTGACCAGCTCGCAGACCACGCCGGAAAACCACAAGGCGCTGATCCAGTACTGCAACTCCGTCATGGAGCCGTGGGACGGCCCGGCCGCACTCGCCATGACCGACGGCCGCTGGGTCGTCGGCGGCATGGACCGCAACGGCCTGCGCCCGATGCGCTACACCATCACCACGGACGGCCTGATCATCGCCGGCTCCGAGACGGGCATGGTGAAGATCGACGAGACGCAGGTTGTCGAGAAGGGCCGCCTCGGCCCGGGCGAGATGATCGCCGTCGACCTCCAGGCCGGCAAGCTGTTCCACGACCGCGAGCTGAAGGACCACCTCGCCACGCTGAAGCCGTGGGGCAAGTGGGTCAAGAACACCACGCACCTGGACGAGCTGGTCAAGACCGCCTCGCAGAAGGGCGAGCCGTCGGACATGGAGAAGGCCGAGCTGCGCCGCCGCCAGATGGCCTTCGGCATCACCATGGAAGACATGGAGCTGATCCTTCACCCGATGGTGGAGGACGGGAAGGAGGCCATCGGCTCGATGGGCGACGACAGCCCCATCGCCGTGCTGTCGGACAAGTACCGCGGCCTGCACCACTTCTTCCGCCAGAACTTCTCCCAGGTCACCAACCCGCCCATCGACTCCCTCCGTGAGCGCCGGGTGATGAGCCTGAAGACGCGGCTCGGCAACCTCGGCAACATCCTGGAGGAGGACGAGGGCCAGACGCGCCTGCTGCAGCTCGAATCGCCGGTCCTGACGACCGCCGAATTCCGCGCCATGCGCGACTACATGGGCGACACGGCGGCCGAGATCGACGCCACCTTCCCGGTGGACGGCGGCCCCGACGCCCTGCGCGATGCCCTGCGCCGCATCCGCCAGGAGGCGGAGGACGCGGTGCGCGGCGGCGCCAACCACGTCATCCTGACCGACGAGGCGATGGGGCTGAAGCGCGCCGCCATCCCGGCGATCCTCGCCACCGGTGCGGTGCACACGCACCTGATCCGCTCCAACCTGCGCACCTTCACCTCGCTGAACGTGCGCACGGCGGAGGGTCTGGACGTCCATTACTTCGCCGTGCTGATCGGCGTCGGCGCCACCACGGTCAACGCCTATCTGGCGCAGGAAGCGGTCGCCGACCGCCACCGCCGCGGCCTGTTCGGCTCGCTGCCGCTGGAAAAGGGCATGGCCAACTACAAGAAGGCCATCGACGACGGCCTGCTGAAGATCATGTCCAAGATGGGCATCTCGGTCATCAGCAGCTACCGCGGCGGCGGCAACTTCGAGGCCATCGGCCTGTCGCGCGCCCTGGTCGCCGAGCATTTCCCGGCCATGGTCAGCCGCATCTCCGGCATCGGCCTGAACGGCATCCAGAAGAAGGTGCTGGAGCAGCACGCGACCGCCTACAACGAGGAAGTCGTGGCCCTGCCGGTCGGCGGCTTCTACCGGTTCCGCAAGTCGGGCGACCGCCACGGCTGGGAGGGTGGCGTGATCCACACGCTCCAGCAGGCGGTGACCAACGACAGCTACACCACCTTCAAGAAGTACACCGAGCAGGTGAACAAGCGCCCGCCGATGCAGCTGCGCGACCTGCTGGAGCTGCGCTCGACCAAGGCACCGGTGCCGGTGGACGAGGTGGAGAGCATCACCTCCATCCGCAAGCGCTTCATCACGCCGGGCATGTCCATGGGCGCCCTGTCGCCCGAGGCGCACGGCACGCTGAACGTCGCCATGAACCGCATCGGCGCCAAGTCCGACTCGGGCGAGGGCGGCGAGGATCCGGCGCGCTTCCGCCCGGATAAGAACGGCGACAACTGGAACTCCGCCATCAAGCAGGTGGCGTCGGGCCGCTTCGGCGTCACCGCCGAGTACCTGAACCAGTGCCGTGAGCTGGAGATCAAAGTCGCCCAGGGCGCCAAGCCCGGCGAGGGCGGCCAGCTCCCCGGCTTCAAGGTGACGGAGATGATCGCGCGGCTGCGTCACTCGACGCCGGGCGTGATGCTCATCAGCCCGCCGCCGCACCACGACATCTACTCGATCGAGGATCTGGCGCAGCTCATCTATGACCTGAAGCAGATCAATCCGGATGCGAAAGTGACGGTGAAGCTGGTCAGCCGGTCGGGCATCGGCACCATCGCCGCCGGTGTGGCGAAGGCCAACGCCGACGTGATCCTGATCTCCGGCCACAGCGGCGGCACGGGTGCGTCCCCGCAGACTTCGATCAAGTTCGCCGGCCTGCCGTGGGAAATGGGCCTGTCGGAGGTGCATCAGGTCCTGACGCTGAACCGCCTGCGCCACCGCGTGCGGCTGCGCACCGACGGCGGCCTGAAGACCGGCCGCGACATCGTGATCGCCGCCATGCTGGGCGCTGAGGAGTTCGGCATCGGCACCGCCAGCCTGATCGCCATGGGCTGCATCATGGTGCGCCAGTGCCACAGCAACACCTGCCCGGTCGGCGTCTGCGTGCAGGATCCGAAGCTGCGCGAGAAGTTCGTCGGCTCGCCGGAGAAGGTCGTCAACCTGTTCACCTTCCTGGCCGAAGAGGTTCGCGAGATCCTGGCCGGCCTGGGCTTCCGCTCGCTGAACGAGGTGATCGGCCGCACCGACCTGCTGCACCAGGTCAGCCGCGGTGCGGAACACCTCGACGACCTCGATCTGAACCCGCTGCTGGCGCAGGTCGATCCGGGCGAGAACGCGCGCTACTGCACGCTGCAGGGCCGCAACGAGGTGCCGGACACGCTGGACGCCCGCATCGTCGCGGACGCCCGCCCGCTGTTCGAGGAGGGCGAGAAGATGCAGCTCGCCTACAACGCCCGCAACACGCAGCGTGCCATCGGCACGCGGCTGTCCTCGATGGTGACGCGCAAGTTCGGCATGTTCGGGCTCCAGCCCGGCCACATCACCGTCCGCCTGCGCGGCACGGCCGGCCAGTCGCTGGGCGCCTTCGCGGTGCAGGGCATCAAGCTTGAGGTGATGGGCGACGCCAACGACTATGTCGGCAAGGGCCTGTCCGGCGGCACCATCGTGGTGCGGCCGACCACCTCCAGCCCGCTGGAGACGAACAAGAACACGATCATCGGCAACACGGTCCTCTACGGTGCGACGGCCGGCAAGCTGTTCGCCGCGGGTCAGGCCGGCGAGCGGTTCGCCGTCCGCAACTCCGGCGCCACGGTCGTGATCGAGGGCTGCGGCTCCAACGGCTGCGAGTACATGACCGGCGGCACGGCGGTCATCCTGGGCAAGGTCGGCGACAACTTCGCCGCCGGCATGACCGGGGGCATGGCCTACGTCTACGATCCGGAAGACAGCCTGCCGCTGCACATCAACGACGAGAGCGTCATCTTCCAGCGCATCGAAGTCGCCCACTACGAGCACCAGCTGAAGAGCCTGATCGAGGAGCATGTGGCCGAGACGCAGAGCCGCTTCGCCGCCGAGATCCTCAACGACTGGGCGCGCGAGGCGACCAAGTTCTGGCAGATCGTCCCGAAGGAGATGCTGAGCCGCCTGGAGGTCCCGGTGACCCTGCCCAAGGCCATCCCGGCTGAGTAACGGTTCCAGTCTGTGCGCACACGAACGGCGGTCCGGATCATCCGGGCCGCCGTTTTCGTTTAGGAATAGCGCCTGCCGGCCGGTTGTTTTTGTCCCGGCTGTTGCACGGACGTCCTATCCAGAACGGGCGTCTCGGAATATTTTTGGAGTGGATGGTTGTCAGGACGGCCTGGAGGCATCCGCAGCCAGAAGGGAGGGTGTCATGCCGGCAGAAGGCGGCTTGCGCATCAGGATCCGGTTCGCCAGCCCGGCCGACGGGCCGTGCTGCGCCGAGATCTTCCTGCACGGGCGCCGCAACGCCTTTCCATGGCAGCCTGAGGACCGCTTCGGCCTGGACGATTACTACGACTGCGTCGAGGGTGAGGAGGTGCTGGTGGCCGAGATGAACGGCGCCGTGGTCGGCTTCATCTCCATCGACCTGCCGGAACGCTTCATCCACAACCTGTTCATCGACCCGGTCTGGCGCGGCCGGGGGATCGGCACCGCGCTGCTGCAGGAGGCGCTGGCCCTGCTGCAAGGCTCGGCCCAACTCACCTGTGCCGCCCGGAACGCGGCGGCGCGCGCCTTCTACGAGCATCACGGCTGGACGCCCGTGCCCGGGGCCGGGCGGGGCAGCGAGAGCGAGCCCCTGGTCGTCTATCGCAAATCCGCGCTATAGCCTCCCTCGGCCGGGGTGCTTCCCCAGCCGAAGGGGAATAGGCACCGGCCGAAGCGCAGACTGTTTTCCGGGCTTTCCTTGCGCTACAGTCCGGCCCGGCATGCGGATACTCTTTCACCACCCCCTGCACTCCTTGTCCCGCGTCGCGCGGGTGATGCTGGCCGAGAAGGGTCTTCCCTTCGACGCGGTGATCGAAAAGCCGTGGGAACGGCGCGAGGATTTCCTGGCCCTCACCCCCGCCGGCGAACCGCCGGTCCTGGTGGAGGAGGACGGCACCGTCGTGGCCGGCGGCTACCCCGTGCTTGAATATCTGGAGGAGGCCTATCCGGACATCCCGCTGATGCCGCGCGAGATCGCCGCGCGCGCCGAAGTGCGCCGGGTCGTCGCGTGGTTCACGCAGAAGTTCGAACGCGAGGTCGTGGAAAATCTGGTTGGGGAGAAGCTGATCAAGCGCCTGTCCGGCCAGGGCCATCCCTACGCCCCGGCGATCCGCGCGGGCTTGGCGAACATCTCCTACCACATGGAATACATCGCCTTCCTGTCGGAACGGCGCCCGTGGCTCGCCGGCCCCCACTTCACCGTGGCCGACATCGCGGCGGCGGCGGCGCTGTCCTGCGTCGATTACGTGGACAACGTGCCCTGGGACAAGATCCCCGAAGCCAAGGACTGGTACGCCCGCATCAAGTCGCGCCCGAGTTTCCGGTCCCTGCTGGCGGACAGCATCCCCGGCTGCCCGCCGCCCCGGCACTACGCGGATCTGGACTTCTAAGCCCTCCCGGCATACAACCGTACAGAGTTCACCCGCTCAAGTTCACCCGCTCACCGCCCGTCCAACGGGGTGCATGCATGCCCTTCACGCCCCACCGCCCCTCGACGCCTCCCCGCAAGCCGGCCGCCCCGGCCGGCCGGGAAACCGAATACGCGTCCAAGGACGCGGTGATCGAGGCCATCGGCACGCTCGGCCACTCCATCGACCGCCGCCTCGTGAAGCTTGAGGAAGGTCAGGAGGACCTGAAGCAAGGCCAGAAGGCGCTGGAAGCTGGGCAAAAGGCGCTCGAACAGCGGATGACCTCCATGGAAGGCCGGCAGGAGTCCATGGAGCGGCGCCTCGACAACCTTGAGGTCGGGCAGAAGAACCTTGAAGCCGGTCAGAGGAAACTCGAAGCCGGACAGGAAAGCCTTGAGGTCGGACAGCAGTCGATCATCGCCGTGATGAACAAAAATCACGCCGAACTGAACCGGAAGATCGAGCTGATCCTGGCGACGCTCACCACGCAGCCGCGCTGACGCGCGGCTCCGCGTCCCCTCACCGCTTCGGCGCGTCCCCCGCGCCCTTGGATTCCGGAAGCTTGCTGGCCTTTGGCCCGGTCGCCGCCTCCAGCTTCGCCGCGCGGTCCAGGTTCCCCTGAGCAGTCCGCGCCGCCGGAGTCTCGGGGGCGAGGCGCTGCACCAGCGACCAGTCCTCCTTGGCGCCCGGAAGGTTGCCGACCTGCGCCTTGATGTTGCCGCGCAGCAGGAGCGCGTCCGGGTCGTTCGGTTTCAATTGCAGCGCGCGGTCGATATCGGCGATGGCCTGCCGGTCGTTGGCCAGCGCCTTGTGCGCGCCGGCCCGGTACAGGTAGGCGTCCGCCCGCTTCGGGTCCTTGGCCAGCGCCGTGTCCAGGTCGGCGATGGCGTCCCAGTAGCGCTCCGCCTCGCCGCGCGCAAAGGCGCGGTCGATGTACAGGTCCACATCGTCCGGCTGGCGTTGCAGCGCCTGGCTGTAAAGCCGCTCCGCCCGCGCGTCGTCGCCGGCGCGCAGCCACGCCCAGCCCGCCCGCCCGAGGATTGAGGCCTCCGCCTTCGGGTCGTCCTTGCCCAGCACGGGGGCCAGCTCCTCCAGCCGCGCGCCGGCCGCCTTGAAGTCGCCCTTGTGAAACAGCGCCATCGCCTGGCACAGCCGGGCGGGATCGCCGCCGCCCCGGTCCTGCCAGGTCAGCGCGCTTTCGAAGGCCTCGGCCGGCTTCTGCTCGGCGAGCGTCAGGCAGGCCCGGAATTCCTTGTTGTGGTCGATGGTGGCGGCGTGAGCCGGTCCCGCGGACAGAAGCGCGAGCACGGTCACAAGAACGTAGGCGTTGCTTTGGGTCATGACAGCCCTACACTCCGCCATTGCCGCTTCCGACGCAAGGATCGCAGAGAGATGACCGCACCCCGTCTGTTCGTCTTCGGCCTGGGCTTCACCGCCCGCGTGTTCGCCGACGCGCTGAGGGCCGAAGGCTGGCGGATCGCCGCCACCTGCCGCAGCGAGGACAAGCGCGCAGCCCTGGAGGCGGAGGGGATCGAGGCTTTCCTGTTCGACCGCGGCCGGCCGCTGGCCGACGCGAAGGCGGCGCTGGAGGGCACGACCCACCTGCTGGTCAGCATCCCGCCGGACGGGAAGGGCGACGTGGTGCTGGACCAGCACGCGATGGATCTGGCCGACCTGCGCACGCTGGACTGGGCCGGCTATCTGTCCACCACCGGCGTTTACGGCGACACCAAGGGCGAATGGGTGGGCGAGGCCGCCTGGCTGCGCCCGACCGGCGACCGGCAGAAGCGCCGCGTGGAGGCGGAGCGCGGCTGGCTGAACCTGTACCGGCAGTATGGCGTGCCGGTGCACGTCTTCCGGCTGGCCGGCATCTACGGCCCCGGCCGCAGCGCGCTGGACAACGTGCGCGACGGCACCGCCAAACGGGTGGACAAGCCCGGACAGGTCTTCAGCCGCATCCATGTGGAGGACATAGCGGGCACCCTGCGCGCCTCCATGGCGCAGCCCAATCTGGGGGCGGTCTACAACGTGGCCGACGACCTCCCCTCCCCCTCGCACGAGGTGGTGGAGTACGCCTGCCGCCTGCTGGGGGTGGAGCCGCCGCCGCTGGTGCCCTTTGAACAGGCCGACCTGTCGCCGATGGCCGCCAGCTTCTACGCCGATTGTCGCCGCGTGAAGAACGACCGCATCAAGCGCCAGCTCGGCGTGGTGCTGAAACACCCGGATTACCGCGCCGGCCTGGAGGCCCAGCGGGCGGCGGAAAAGCCCCGCTGATCACGCCCCCGCGGTCACGCCCCAGGAGTCTGCATCTTCAGAAAGTCGGCGAACTTCCGGTCCACCACCGCGATGTGCATCGACAGCCATTTGCCGACGAAGCCCAGCACCAGGAAGCGGCCCAGATAGTCGTCGGGGTCGTCGCCTTCGCGCACGAAGGTCCAGATCTCGTCCATCTGGCTCATGAAGGACTGGTGCAGCTTCCGGTGCGCCTCGCGGTCGGGGTAGTCGGCGGCCTCCATCATCGCCTCCTCACGGCGGAAATGCTCGGCCGTGTCGGCGATCAGGTCCTTGCACACGGTGCGCAGGTCGCAGTCGGGCTGCTGCCCGCGCTCCAGCGACGCGCGGATGGCGGTGCAGAGGTCGAACAGCTTGCGGTGCTCCGCGTCGATCTCTGCGTGGCCGAGGCCCCAGACGTCGCTCCACGCCTCGTCGAATCCGCCCCCCATGTCGGCCTCCAACCCGGCCTCCTCACGCCGCTCCGCTTGCGCTGAAACTGTAGATGGGGCACCCCGCCGCGCCAAGCGGCTTATTGACGCAACAAAACATCCCGATCCGAGCAATCTGCGACCAAACGCCCGGTCACTTTCGGTCCGGTTGTGCCCCATAATGATCCGAACTGATAATCGCCAAGCGCCCGGCCCGATGCCATGGCGCGCCGGGGAGGGGCCGGGAGGGTCCGGGGAGGAAATGTCGCGGTATCCGGATGAAACGGCCGAGGGTGGAAGCGGGTCCAGTGGCCCCAGTTCCACGGCGGACCCCATGGCGTTGCGGCGACGGGTGGACGAGCTGGTCGCCCGCGTGCCGCGCCACGCCATCCGCGCGGTGATCGACGAGATCGACAACACCAGCACCGCCAACGGCGAGCGCGCCCGCCACCTGCGCGAGGCGCTGGTGGAGCATTTCAACCGCCTGCGTCCGATGAAGGCGCGGCGCCTGTTCACCAGCCTGTTCGAGCCGTTCCTGGTCGACGATCCCGTGCTCTACCGCGCGCGGGAGACGGTGCCGGGCCTGATCCAGCGCGTGGACATGGGCGGCATCTGGCAGGCCCTGTCGCGCCTGGGATTCCCGACGCTGGCCATGGACGTGCAGAACCGTCTGGACGAGCTGTCGCAGGACGCCATCCTCGACCAGGTGCTGAACGGGCCGGAGGCCATGGCGATGCGCGACGCCATGCGGGCGGAGGCGGCGCGCTTCCTGGCCCAGCTTCCGCGCAGCCGGCGGGCCGCGGAGGAGTTCCTGCTGATCGCCAACCGCGAGTCCCTGAAGGACGCCCGCCAGCGCGCGCCCTACCTGACCGCCAAGGCCCCCGTCGACCTGAAGGTGCTGGCCTTCGTCCAGGCGATCCTGGAGGACAGCGCCGCCCTCCTGCCGCTGGGCGAGGCGCTGCGCCAGGACATCGCCGCCACCGCCGCGGCCGGCGCGCTCCGCGACGCGGAGGTGGACGGGCAGGCCGCCATGCTGGTCGGCTACGGGCGGGACCTGCGCGCCGCCTGCCCCGGCCGCGATTCGGCGGACCCCGTGGCGTGGCTGCCGGCGTTGTGCGCGCTGAACATCAAGCAACGCTACGATGTCGTGCTGCGCTACGTGCGGGAGTATGGCGGCCCGCTGATCGACGAGCACCACCCCGTGCAGGAGGCCCTGTTCGGCCATTTCACGGCCTGCTGCACCACCATCGTCCAGGTCTTCCGCTCCGCGCTGGGCGACGGCGCCGGGCTGGAGGGCGGCGCGCTGAGTTTGCAACGGCCCGTGCGCGACCTTCTGGACGGTGCCGTCGCCCGCTTCGGCGGCTCGCTCGCCGCCCTGTCCGGCACCGGCATGCTGGCCAGCCGCCAGACCGGCCCGCGCCTGCGCACCATGCTGGCCGAGGTCAGCCGCGTCCTGACCGCCGTCGCCATGCCCGCGGCGGCGGAGCGCGCGCAGGCCGCCATGAACGCCCGCGGCGGGCCGGCACCCGACCATGGGGACGTGGTCTGGCTGCTGGAGTTCGTCGTCCGCTGGGGCGCCATCCTGAACGGCGTCGGCTACGCCAACCCCGAATTGCAGGCGCTGCGCACCCGCCTGCTGGACGACGGGCACACCGCCTTCCTCCAGGCGACCAAGGTCTTCGACGAGGAGGACGTACCCCGCCGCATGGACCACCTGCTGCGCATCGACCGGCTGCTGGCCGCCGTCGGCGAGGGCATCGGCCCGTGGATCAGCCCGCTCAGCCAGGGCCTGCACCGAGTCGTGGAACATCACCTGGACGTGGTCGAGTCCATCGCGCCGGGGCCCCAAGCCGTCATCGACGCCTTCATCGAGGCCGTACGCAAGGAGCTGGGCCGCTCCCGCCACTGGCGGAGCGCCGAACTGGTCGCCATTCTGGAGCTGTACGAATCGCGGGAGCGGTAATCCGGGCCCTTTTCCCACTCGCCGCACGAATTTGGTTCGGCAAAAGCGGTGTTGTGGTATCATGCGACCCCGTTCCGCGTCGTGCCTTGCGGCCGGATCGGCAAAGGAAGTCCTGCGAATCGCACCAAAAAAACGACCTGCCGAGACGACGACCAGCATGAACATCATCATCGAACGCGCCGCCCTCCTTCGGTCCCTGGGTCACGTGCAGAGTGTGGTGGAGCGCAGGAACACCATTCCGATTCTCTCCAACGTCCTGCTGAAGGCGAGTGACGGCGAACTGTCGCTGGCCGCCACCGACATGGACCTGGAGATCGTGGAGACGGTGCCGGCGACCGTCGGCCGTGCGGGCGGCACCACCGCCCCGGCCCACACGCTGTACGACATCGTCCGCAAGCTGCCCGACGGCAGCCAGGTGGAGCTGGACATCGGCGGCGACGGCACGATCCTGACGCTGCGCGCCGGCCGGTCGCAGTTCAAGCTGTCCTGCCTGCCCGTGGAGGATTTCCCGCAGCTGTCCGGCGGCGACCTGCCGCACCGCTTCGATCTGGCGGCCAGCGACCTGCGCGCGCTGGTGGACCGCACGCGCTTCGCCATCTCGACCGAAGAGACGCGCTATTACCTGAACGGCATCTACCTGCACGCCGCCAAGGCCAAGGCCGGCGGGGCGGAGCTGCCGGTGCTGCGCGCCGTGGCGACCGACGGCCACCGGCTGGCGCGTGTGGAAATGCCGCTGCCCGACGGCGCCTCCGGCATTCCGGGCGTGATCGTGCCGCGCAAGACGGTGAACGAGATCCGCAAGCTGATCGACGAGGCCGCCGACCGCATCGAGCTGTCGATGTCCGACAACAAGATCCGCTTCGCCTTCGATTCGGTGGTCGTGACTTCCAAGCTGATCGACGGCACCTTCCCGGATTACGAACGCGTGATCCCGGTCGGTAACGACAAGACCATGGAGGTGGACGCCAAGCTGTTCGCCGCCGCCGTGGACCGCGTCGCCACCATCTCCACGGAGAAGAGCCGGGCGGTGAAGCTGTCGCTGACGCGCGGCACGCTGACCCTGTCCGCCACCAGCCCCGAGGCCGGCAGCGCCACCGAGGAGCTGGAGGTCAATTACCAGGAAGGCCCCCTGGAAATCGGGTTCAACTCTCGCTATCTCCTTGATATCACGCAGCAGATCGAGGGCGAAGGCGCCCGCTTCTCGTTGGCCGACGCGGCGTCCCCGACCATCATCCGCGACGTCGCCGACGCAACCGCGCTCTACGTGTTGATGCCGATGCGTGTGTGACCGGCCCCGTGGACGCCGTCCAGGGGCCTGACGGCCCCCCTTGGACAGCCCCGGGGTGGGGTGCAGGGGATGTTCCCCTGCAACTCGGAACGGACAAGTTGCTCGAAGCCAGACAGACCCACGCTCCCCTGACCGCCGGTTCCAGCACGCCGGAAGCCCTGGCGGTGACGCGCCTGACCCTGACCCGCTTTCGCGGCTATGACAGCGCGCGCCTGGAGCCCGACCACCGGCCGGTGGTGCTGACCGGTCCGAACGGCGCCGGCAAGACCAACCTGCTGGAGGCCGTCAGCTTCCTCGCCCCCGGCCGCGGCCTGCGCGGCGCCAAGCTGTCGGAGGTGGAGCGCATCGGCGCCCCGTCCGGGTCCGGCTGGGCCGTCGCCGCCGTCGTGGACACGCCGACCGGCCCCGTGGAGATCGGCACGGGCCGTGAAGTTGGCACCAACGGATCCGGCAACAACGAACGCGACCGCCGCGTCGTCCGCGTGGACGGCCACCCGGCCAAGGGCCAGACCGTGCTGGCCGAGCATGTCGCCATCGTCTGGCTGACCCCGCAGATGGACCGGCTGTTCCTGGAAGGCTCCAGCGGGCGCCGCCGCTTCCTCGACCGCCTCGTCTTCGGTTTCGACCCGGCCCACGCCGGCCGCCTCAGCCGCTACGAGCACGCATTGCGCGAACGCGCGCGTGTCCTGCGCGACGGCCAGAGAAGTTGGGGCGCCGACGATGGCTGGCTGTCCGGGCTGGAGGACCAGATGGCGACCACCGGCATCGCCGTGGCCGCCGCCCGCCGCGACGTGGTGCAGCGCCTGCGCGCCGCCTGCGGCCGCGCTGTGGGGCCTTTCCCCGGCGCCGATTTGACCGTCCAGGGCACGGTGGAGCGCTGGCTGGACGAGAGCCCCGCGCTGGCCGCCGAGGACGCGCTGCGCCGGTCCTTGCGCGACAGCCGCCGCCTCGATTCGGACACGGGCGGGGCCGCCGTCGGCCCGCACAAGAGCGATCTGGTGGTCCGCCACACCCAGAAGGACATGCCGGCCGCACTCTGCTCCACCGGCGAACAGAAGGCGCTGCTGATCGCTATCATGCTGGCCAACGCGCGCCTGCTGGCGGCCGAACGGGGTGCCGCCCCGCTCCTGCTGCTGGACGAGGTCGCGGCGCACTTGGATCCGCACCGGCGCGAGGCCCTGTTCGACGAGATTCTGGCGCTGGGCGCCCAGGCCTGGATGACCGGAACCGACGACAGCGTTTTCGCTCCGCTGGGGTCGGCCACGAAACGCTTCCACATCGAGGACGCGACCGTGACTCCGGCCTAGAAATGCCCAAAAAAACGCATACCGCAGCACGGTAATCCGCCGAAACCGCAACGCAGTCTGTTATAGTCGAAGCATGGCACAGGAAGCACTGAAGAACGACCTCCCGCAGCAGGACTACGGCGCGGAATCGATCACCGTCTTGCGCGGGCTGGACGCCGTGCGCAAGCGTCCCGGCATGTACATCGGCGACACCGATGACGGCTCGGGCCTGCACCACATGGTCTACGAGGTCGTGGACAACGCGATCGACGAGGCGCTGGCCGGCTACTGCGACAAGGTCGTGGTTCAGCTGAACGCCGACGGCTCGGTGACCGTGCGCGACAACGGGCGCGGCATCCCCACGGACATCCATCCGGAGGAAGGCGTCTCGGCGGCCGAGGTCGTGATGACCCAGCTGCACGCGGGCGGCAAGTTCAACCAGAACTCCTACAAGGTGTCCGGCGGCCTGCATGGCGTGGGCGTGTCGGTGGTGAACGCCCTGTCGGAGACGCTGGAGCTGCGCATCTGGCGCAACGGCCGCGAATGGTTCATGCGCTTCCGCCACGGCGTGCCGGAGGCCGGCCTCGCCGACGTCGGCGCCGCCCCGATGGTGGACGACAACCAGGGCGGTCAGAAGCTGCTGAGCGGCACCGAGGTCACCTTCCTGCCGTCCAAGGAGACCTTCACCAACACGGAATTCGACTTCGCGACGCTGGAACACCGGCTGCGCGAGCTGGCCTTCCTGAACTCCGGTGTGCGCCTTGTCCTGACCGACGCGCGCGGCGTGGAGCCGAAGGTGCACGACCTGCATTACGAAGGCGGGCTTGAGGCCTTCGTGAACTGGCTCGACCGCTCCAAGGTGGCGCTGCACAAGCCGGCCATCGCCATCAAGGCGGAGCGCCCGACGGAGCATGGCGGCACGGTCACCGTGGAATGCTCGCTCCAGTGGAACGACAGCTACCACGAGACGACGCTCTGCTTCACGAACAACATCCCGCAGAAGGACGGCGGCACGCACCTCGCCGGCTTCCGCGCGGCGCTGACGCGGGCGATCAACAACTACGCCACCGAGTCGGGCATCGCGAAGAAGGAAAAGGTCAACCTCTCCGGCGACGACGCGCGCGAGGGGCTGACCTGCGTGCTGTCGGTGAAGGTCCCCGACCCGAAATTCTCCAGCCAGACCAAGGACAAGCTGGTCTCCTCCGAAGTCCGCCCGGTGGTCGAGGCGGTGGTGGGCGAAGCCCTCGCCCAGTATTTCGAGGAGCATCCGGCCGACGCCAAGCGCGTCGTGCAGAAGGTGGTCGAAGCCGCCGCCGCCCGTGAGGCCGCGCGCAAGGCGCGCGAGCTGACCCGGCGCAAGGGCGCGCTCGACATCGCCTCCCTGCCCGGCAAGCTGGCCGACTGCCAGGAGCGTGACCCCGCCCTGTCCGAGCTGTTCATCGTGGAGGGCGACTCGGCCGGTGGTTCGGCCAAGCAGGGCCGATCCCGCCAGTTCCAGGCCATCCTGCCGCTGCGCGGCAAGATCCTGAACGTGGAGCGCGCGCGCTTCGACAAGATGCTGTCCTCGGCCGAAATCGGCACGCTGATCGCGGCGCTGGGCACCGGCATCGGGCGCGACGAGTTCAACCCGGACAAGACGCGCTACCACAAGATCATCATCATGACCGACGCGGACGTGGACGGCAGCCACATCCGCACACTGCTGCTGACCTTCTTCTTCCGGCAGATGCCGGAGCTGATCGAGCGCGGCTACCTCTACATCGCCCAGCCGCCGCTCTACCGCATCAAGCGCGGCAACGCCAAGGAACGGTACCTGAAGGACGACCGGGCGCTGGAGGAATACCTGATCGAGGCGGCGCTGGGCGACCTGACGGTCCGGCTGTCCGATGGCTCCCTGCTGACCGGCGCCCCGTTGAAGGATCTGGTCGAGCAATCCCGCACCGCCCGCCAGCAGATCGAGGCGCTCGCCCGCAAGGCCGGCAGCCTGAACGTGGCGGAACAGGCGGCGGTGACCGGCGGCCTGTCCCCGGCCCTGGCCAACGACCCCGCCCAGGCGCTCCAGGCCGCGCAGACCGTGGCGGAGCGGCTGAACGCGCTGGACCCGGAAGGCGGCTGGCGCGGCGAGTCGCTGCCGCAGGGCGGCTACGCGCTGGTGCGCACCCGCCGCGGCGTGACCCACCGCCACACCCTCGACACCGACCTGCTGAAGAGCGTCGAAGCCCGAAAGCTGGACGCCATCGCCGCCGACCTGAAGCGCGTCTTCGCCGAACCGGGCCGTGCGTTCGAGAAGCAGAAGGAAACCCGCAGCCTGACCGGCCCCGTCGCCCTGTTCGACACGGTGATGGAACTGGGTCGCCGCGGCGTGACCATCCAGCGCTACAAGGGGCTGGGCGAAATGAACCCCGACCAGCTCTGGGAAACCACGCTGGACCCGACCAAGCGCTCGCTGCTGCAGGTGAAGGTCAACCACGCTGACCAGGCGGAGGAGGTTTTCTCCACCCTGATGGGCGACATCGTGGAACCCCGCCGCGAGTTCATCCAGGAAAACGCGCTCAAGGTGGCGAACCTGGACGTGTGATTGTGGTTCGCGTGGTTCGCCTCATAACGTGAGACTCGGGACACATAAAATGGGGCTGGGCGGGGTCGCGAGGCCCCGCCCATTTCTTATGCTGGTCGTTCGATTCTCCGCAGAAGGAAAAAGAGCTCGCGGGACAGTCGCTGAATTTCGGGACGCCTAGCGAGCCCCGGTTTTCGCCTGATCAAGTGCATACTTTTACAGCTCAGCTCCTCCTATTCTGGATCTGGAGCGGAGACCACTCGTCGAACTACACTTGCCACCTGAGCTGATGTGGTGGACGGCCCTTCCACCTTCTTGAAACGGTGGCAAGCTGAGGTCGTCGAAGAAACCAGCTCAGAGGGGCCGTCCATGGGAGAGGTGGTGACGATCGGTCTGGACTTGGCGAAGAACGTTTTCCAAGTCCATGGGATTGCCGCGGATGGGAAGGTTCTTGTCTGTCGGCAACTGCGTCGAGGCGAGGTTTTGAAGTTCTTCCAGAGCGTGCCGCCGTGTCTGGTCGGATTGGAGGCCTGCGGCACAGCGCATTACTGGGCGCGGGAAATCGCGGCCCTGGGGCATACGGTGAAGCTGATGCCGCCCGCCTATGTCAAACCCTACGTGAAGCGGGGCAAGACCGACGCCGCCGATGCCGAGGCCATCTGCGAAGCGGTCACCCGCCCGACCATGCGTTTCGTCGCCATCAAGACGGTGGACCAGCAGGCCGCGCTGATGCTGCACAAGACCCGCGACCTGCTGGTACGGCAGCGAACGATGCTGATCAACGGGTTGCGCGGGCACTTGGCGGAATTCGGAATCATCGCGGCCAAAGGGCCAGAAGGCGTGAAGGCGGTGACCGCAGCCCTCCATGAAGCACAGGATCGTCTGCCCGAACTGGCGCGCTTGGCGCTGCACGGCATCGTCGATCAACTTCGGCAGCTTGAGGCCGAAATCGACCGGCTGGAGAAGCGCATCCTCGCTTGGCATCGGGCCAGCGAGGTCAGCCGGCGCTTGGCGACCATTCCCGGCATTGGACCGATCACCGCGAGCGCCATCGCGGCGGCCGTGCCGGACGGCACGCTGTTCCGTTCCGGCCGGCAGTTCGCCGCATGGCTCGGTCTGACACCGAAAGCCCACAGCAGCGGCGGCAAGGAACGCCACGTCGGCATCAGCAAGCAGGGCGACGGCTACCTTCGGCGCTTGCTCGTCGTCGGCGCCACGGCGGTCATGCGGCTGGCCCGCAAGGACAACGCCAGCCGCAGTTGGGCGACGAAGCTGCTGGAGCGCAAACCGGCAAAGCTGGCCGCCGTGGCTCTGGCCAACAAGACCGCGCGCATCGCGTGGGTGGTGATGACGCGGGGAGTGACCTACGCGGCGCCGAGCGCGGCGTAGACCGCGTTCGCCTCGCCGGCGTCGGATGGCTCGGCGGGGCGGATGGGCAAGGGTGGTGAGACGTGATGACGAACCGGCAGGGCCGGGGATCGGCCAAACCCACGGGGACCAAGCGCCACCGAGCGCGATGAGCTGATTTGGGCGTCGATCCGCAGAATTCATCAAGGCCAGCAGCCAGCGGCTGCAGCAACAGGCCGGACACATGGATGCATCCTTCTCGGCCAGTCAGTGCGGATTTCCCTCTTGCGCCGGAGGGGCCGTCCACACATGGTTTCTTCGACGACCTCAGCTTGCCACCGTTTCAAGAAGGTGGAAGGGCTGTCCACCACATCAGCTCAGTTACACGGGCCGCCGCTCGTACCAGGGCTTTGTTGCCTTGACGATGCGTACGACGGACAGCATCACCGGCACCTCGACCAGCACGCCGACCACCGTGGCCAGGGCGGCGCCGGAGCTCAGGCCGAACAGGCTGATCGCCGCGGCGACGGCCAGTTCGAAGAAATTGCTGGCGCCGATCAGCGCCGCCGGGGCGGCCACGCACCAGGCCACGCCGAACCGGCGCGACAGCCAGTAGGCCAGCCCGGCGTTGAAATAGACCTGGATCAGGATGGGAACCGCCAGCAGCAGGATGACCAGCGGCTGCGCCAGGATTTGTCCGCCCTGGAAGCCGAACAGCAGCACCAAGGTCGCCAGCAGCGCCATCAACGAAACCGGCTGGAGCACGCCCAGAGTCCACGTCAGCGCGGCCTCGCCGCCGGAGGCCAGCAGGCGGCGGCGCCAGAGCTGGGCCGCAACCACGGGAATGACGATGTAGAGCACCACCGACAGCAGGAGCGTGTCCCACGGCACGGTGATCGACGCCACACCCAGCAGCAGGCCGACCAGCGGCGCGAAGGCGAAGACCATGATGATGTCGTTCAGCGCCACCTGGCTCAGCGTGTAGTGCGGCTCCCCCTCGCACAGGTTCGACCAGACGAAGACCATGGCCGTGCAGGGGGCGGCGGCCAGCAGGATCAGCCCGGCGATGTAGGACGGGATCTGGTCCTGCGGCAGCAGTGGCGCGAACAGGTGGCCGACGAACAGGGTGCCGAGCAGGGCCATGGAGAAGGGCTTGACCGCCCAGTTGATGAACAGCGTCACGCCGACGCCGCGCCAGTGCTCCTTGACCTGCCCGAGGGCGCCGAGGTCGATCTTCAGCAGCATCGGCACGATCATCAGCCAGATCAGCACCGCCACCGGCAGGTTGACCTTGGCCACCTCGGCCGCCGCGACGACGTGGAAGAAGCCCGGAATCCAGTGGCCCAGCGCGATGCCGGCCACGATGCACAGTGCCACCCAGACGCTCAGGTAGCGCTCGAAGGTGCCCATGGCCGGGCGGGCCGCTTGGGCGGCCCCCTCGTCTCCAATGGGGTCTCCAAGGGGGAGGTCAGCGGTCATGTCGTTCAGTCCTGTCGGGAGGCTTTGCCGATGCGGTTTCCGGCCTCGTCCACCACACGCTCGCCGTCTTCCTTGGTGAAGGCGCCGCGCTGCGGGTCGGGGAGGATGTCCAGCACCGCCTCGGACGGGCGGCACAGGCGGACGCCGAGCGGCGTCACCACGATGGGCCGGTTGATGAGGATGGGGTGGGCCATCATGGCGTCGAGCAGCCGGTCGTCGGTCAGCGACGGATCGTCGAGCCCGAGATCCGCGTAGGGCGTGCCCTTCTCGCGCAACACGGCGCGCACCGGCACGCCCATGCGGCGGATCAGGTCGGCCAGCTGCTCGCGGCTGGGCGGCGTCGTCAGGTACTCGATGACCGTCGGCTCGACACCGGAGTTGCGGATGAGCGCCAGCGTGTTGCGGGACGTCCCGCACGCCGGGTTGTGATAGATGGTGATCGCCGTCATGGCGTAATGGCTTCCGTCTTTGAGTCGGTGGGTTCGACCGGCGGTCGAAGGTCGCGGCGCATGCAGGTGGCGCTGCTCGGGCACAGCCCGGCGAACTGGGCGCCGGAGGCAATGTCCGGCGGCGCGGAGGCCCGCTCCGTGCGCCGGAACCCCAGGCGTTCGAAGAAACCGGCGGCACCGGTGGTTAGCAGCCAGAGCCGTTCGACGCCCAGCCTGCGGGCCTCCTCACCCATCGCTTCGACCACGGCCCGCCCGGCTCCGCCGCCGCGCCGGTCCGGCGGAACGACGACCGAGCGCAACAAGCCGTCCGCTCCGTAGGGCTCCAGACCCCCATAGCCGAGCAGGCCGCGCTCGTCCGCCACGCGCCAGAAGCGCCGCCCCGGCGCGGTCAGGTCGTCGGTCGGAAGGCCCTCCGCCGCCAGCAGCCGGTCCAGGGACGGGCGTTCACCGTCGGCCAGGGGAGTGATGGTCGGCCTCATGCCCGTTCCCCATCGTCCCGGGCCATCTCTGCCAGACGGCGCTTGAGCGTTGGATGGTCCAGCGAGGCGATGGGCAGGGCGACGAAGTCCTGGATGCGGTGCTGGATTTGCCGGAACACGTCGGCGGTGAAGGCCGCCTTCTGGGCGTCGGTCCCCGCCGCGGACGACGGGTCGGGGAAGCCCCAGTGGGCCGACACCGGCTGCCCCGGCCAGACCGGGCAGACTTCACCGGCGGCGTTGTCGCAGACGGTAAACACAAAATCCATGCGGGGGGCGTCCGGCGCGGCGAACTCATCCCAGGTCTTGGAGCGCAGACCGGCGGTGGAAAACCCCAGCCGGTCCAGCAGGTTGTGAACGTAGGGGTTGATCCGGCCGGACGGCTGGCTGCCCGCGCTGTAGGCGCGAAAGCGGCCCTTTCCCTCGCGGTTCAGCAGGCATTCCGCCATGACGCTGCGCGCGCTGTTGTGCGTGCACAGGAACAGCACGTGGTAGACACGCTCTTCGGCCATTCTTCGCTCCGGAGATCGGCGGGAATGGGCTGCCCGGGAGATATCAGGCAGCCCGGTCATGGACGACCGCCGCTCAGCCGCAGCAGGGCTTCGCGGCCGGTTCGGCGGTCTTCACCGCGGTGAAGTCGGGCTTGGGACCGCAGCAGGCGGTGACCTCGCCGGTTTCGGGGCGGCCGGTTTCGGGGCGGCCGGTTTCGGGGCGCTTGATGAGGGCGCTGTCGCCGTAGGTCGTGTGCTCGCCGGTGGTCAGGAACGCCTCCCAGGCGATGCCCGTCGGATCGGAGATCCAGGACTTGGTCGACTGGGCGTAGCAGCAGGTGGTGGCACCTTCGTCGAGAACCGGCCCCTCGGCCTGCTGGAGACGGCCGTAGACCTCGGCCAGCTCAGTCTCGTCCTCGACCTGGATGCCAAGGTGTTCGATGCCCACCGAGGCGCCGCGCGCGGAGATGGCGAAGTTCACGCGCGGGTCCTCCAGCATCCACTTGGCATAGTCGTCCTTGAGGACCGTCGGTTCGGCGGCGAACAGGGTCGAATAAAATTGGACGGATTGCCGGAGGTCAGCAACCGCGACATGGACGTGCAGACGCTTCATGGCTGGCTTCTCCCTGATTTTCGATACTGGGGGCTTCGCTGTTGGCCGCGCCTGGGGTCGGTGCGCAGACCGGCGCGCATACGGCGGCATTGACGGGACGACCGCAGCAGTTCTCGGTCATGAAGGCCATCAAGGCGTTCATGCGGTCGTAGTCGGCGGAGTAGATGAGCGAACGGCTCTCGCGCCGTTGCGCGATCAGCCCGGCGTGGCTGAGGTTCGACAGATGAAAGGACAGTGTCGCGGGCGCCACGCCGAGGCTTTCGGCGATTGCCCCCGCCGCAAGCCCTTCAGGGCCAGCCTGGACCAGCAGACGGAAGATGTCCAGCCGGGTCTCCTGCGACAGGGCCGCGAGCGCAGACAGGACGGCCTTCTTCTCCATCGGGACTCCTTGGAAAGGCGCGCGGTGTCGATGCGCAGCCATTTTCATATTTCCATGTTTATGGAATATTCGTTTTCCCGATACCGGTCAAGAGCCGTCGAACACGCTATGGGCGTGGTGATGGTCCGGCGTACTCTGGGGCGCTCCACCGATGCCGGGACCCGCCTTGCCATGGCCTACCGACTGCCGCCCCTGAATTCGCTGCGCCTGTTCGAAGCGGCGGGCCGGCATCTGAGCTTCAAGCGGGCCGCCGAGGAGTTGAACCTGACGCCCAGCGCGGTCAGCCACGGCATTCAGTCGCTGGAGGAGTGGCTGGGGCTTGCGCTGTTCCAGCGCAGCCACCGCAGCCTGGCCCTGACCGAAACCGGCGCCCTGTATCTGCGCCACGTCCACGAGGCAATTGACCGGCTGGCGCTCGCCACCGAAACGCTTCCCGGACGGCGGCCGGGCGGGCGTCTGGCGGTCAGCGTGCCGCCGACCTTCGGCCTGCGCTGGCTGATCCCGAACCTGCCGGCCTTCAACCGAAAGCATCCGGACATTGCGGTCACCGTCGACACCGGGCACCACCACGTCCGCTTCCCGCAGGACGGCGTCGACGTGGCGGTCCGCATGGGGCGCGGCGACTGGCCGGGGCTGCACGCCGCCTGCCTGGCCGTGGAGGAGCTGGTGCCGGTGTGCGCGCCGTCCCTCGCCGCGTCGCTGCGCGCGCCGGAAGACCTCGCGGAGGCCACCCTGCTGCATGTGGTCGAGGTGTCGGAGGACTGGGCGGCCTGGGCGCGGCTGGCCGGGGTGGCAGAGGTGGACCTCGACCGGGGCTTGCGGTTCGACACGGTCAACATGGCGCTGGAGAGCGCCGCCCAGGGGTTGGGCGTCGCCATCGGCCGCCTGCCCGTGGCGGCGGCGGACCTTGCCGCCGGCCGCCTCGTGCCGCTGTTCGGCCCGCCGGTCCGCTGCGCAACCGGTTATTGGCTGGTCACCAGCCCGGACTTCCTGGCCCGGCCGGAGGTCGCCGCCTTCAATGCCTGGATCCGGGGAGCGCTCGCCGACGCCGCGTGAGTGAATTGAATTCACCCAAGGGCGAATTTATCCCGTTTGTCAGGGGTTCGGCCTTCTTGAACACTGGCGGCCACAGCCATTTGCACCCCCCATTTGCACCCCCCCATTTGCACCATGGAGCCGCCGGTGCCGAACCACCATTCGCAGAGCCCCGCCCAAATCCCCGCCCAAGTCCCGATGACATCGGACAGCGAGACCGACTGGTGGGCGAAGGGCCTTCTGTTCGAGAACTGCAACTGCCAGATCGTCTGCCCCGGTCACTTCCACTTCACCCAGCTGTGCACGCACGAGCGCTGCATCGGCTATTGGGGCATCAACTTTCACGACGGCGTGTTCGCGGGCGAATCCCTGGCCGGGCGGCACGCCATCATCATCTACGACACGCCCCGGCACATGGCGTCGGGGAACTGGATCCTCACGACCTACATCGACGACCGGGCGACCCCGCGCCAGCAAGCCGCCATCGAGCGGATCATCAGCGGCGAGGCCAATGGCCCTTGGAAGATCCTCGCCCAGTTCGTGACGGAGCGGAAGCCGACACGGCTGGTCCCCATCGCTTTCGAGGACCAGGGCAAGGTCAAGACCCTGACGGCCGGCACTTTCTTCAAAAGCGCCATATCCTGGCTGAAGGGCCGCGACCGCGACGGCACGGTGCGGCTGGAGAATTCCTACAACCAGATCCACAACGCCACGCAGGTGCTGGACATGGGCAGCACCGAATACACGGACGCGCCCTACGCCTTGACCACGACAAACACGCACGCGCTGCATTCCGACTTTTCCTGGCGCGGGCGGCTCTGACCATGAGCGTGCGACCGATGTTTCCCGGCGGGGCGAACCCGTGGCTGCCGGCGTTCCGGGCGGCGCTGGTGGGGGCGGCGGTGGTCGTCTGGGTTGTCCTCTGCCTCACTACCTACGCGGAGATCGCCGCGCCGGGGGTGGAGGTTGCCGCGCATCACCACGGGGCCGGCTCCACGGGAGACTCTATTGGGGGCTTTGCGGTCTGGGGGGCGCTGTCCATGTGGATGGTGATGATGGTCGCCATGATGGTGCCGGTGGCGCTCCCCTGGGCGCGCGCTTTCGCCCGGATCGGGTCCGGCCGGATGGCGCTGGTTTTCCTCTCCGGCTACTTTGCCACATGGCTGCTGTTCGCGGCGGGCGCCACGGCGGTGCAAGGGGGCCTTGCCGCGTCGGGCCTGCTGGCGCCGTCTCTGATCCTGGAAGACGGGCCGGTGCGCGCTGCCCTGTTTTTGCTGGTGGGCGCCTACCAGTGGAGCCCTCTGAAGGAGTCCTGCCTGAAGCACTGCGAATCGCCCGCCACCTACTTCCTGTCGCACTGGCGGGACGGCGCGTGGGGTGCGGTGACGATGGGCGCACGGCACGGGCTGTACTGTGTGGGCTGCTGCTGGCCACTGATGGTCTTCATGGTCGGCGTTGGCGCCATGAGTGTCGCGTGGATGGCCGCCTTCACGCTGTACAGCTTGGCGGAAATGTACGTCCCGGGCCTGCACCGTCTCTCGCGTGCCGCCGGGGGCGTGCTGATCGTCATCGGGCTGACCGCTTTGTGAACGGCGGAGTTCGACAGCGTTGCTGTCCCCGTTCGTGGCGTACCGCTCTTTCGGAAGGGCCTGGGTTGGCTTGTTACCCGCCTCAATACGCCGCCTTCTTCAGACCGTCATCACCCGCTTTCCCGCATAGCTCCGTCTGAATATGGGAGCGATCAGATGAAAAAGCGTTGGTGTTTCAAATGGTTGTTCAAGCGGCCTTCGAACGAGCGACTTCCTGTTGGCCAAACGCCCCGCTCACATTCCGAATTGCAAAGGGGGTGTTTCGCGATAATCTCAGGTAATGGCTGCACAGATGGTGTTGTTCTCGGGTTATGGGAGAACCAAATCTCACGTTTTCCGTCACATCCGCTTCGAATAGGAAGGATTTGCGGAACGTCAAGTCCCACGTTATGGGTTGAACCACATGTCTTGGCGCACACACAATGAAACGGGGCGGGGCCGCGCAGGGCTCGCCCTTCTCGTTTTCGGGCTTTGAACGATACGGGGCAACGCGCTGATGGCACCGCTTCTGTTCCCGATGAAGCCACATCCCGCCGCGACGTCGCAGGGGATTTGGGAATATTGGCGGCCATCCGGCGGCAGCGTCGTCGAACTGGGAACGGTGCACGGTCTCGATGTGGCGTTGCCAACGCATTTCCATGAAGAAGACCAGGTGACGTTCGTCCTGTCGGGGAGACGACGCTTCGTCATGGGCGATGACGTGTTCCACGTCGCCCCCGGCCACGGCATCCACATCCCCGCCGGGACGCCCCACGGCTCGCTATCCGAGCCGTCGGCGGTCATCTGCATCAATCTGTACACGCCATCGGGAGCGCACGCGGCGGATGAATTGATCGCCAGTCTGGCCAGCCATTGGCGCAGGTCGGGGCAAATCCGCTGGCATGACCTCTCGATCATTGCCGAAGATCACAGGCAATGCACCGAGACCATCGCGAGCCCGGCGGGTGAGCCGACGGACGGCGCAGCGTGGGAGACGGTGGGCCAGGCGGCGCAACGGGCCGGAATGAGCCGCGAAGGCTTTTCCCGCCGATTCAGCCGGCGTCACGGCATGCCGCCGCACGCCTTCTGGCTGCTGGAGAGGCTGAATGACGCCCGGCGACTGCTGCGGGCGGGCGAGACCATCGCGGCGGTTGCCGCGGAGACCGGCTTCTCCGACCAGAGCCATCTGGGCCGCTGCTTCCGGCGCGCGTTCGGCGTCACTCCGGGGCGGTACCGGGGCGGTCGATAACGGGCGGGGTCGGTCACATCCGTTCCAGACCGCGGCGGCCCACGCCTGCTATCCATACGGCCAGGAGCTATTTGGGGAGCATGGCATGACCGCAGCCTGGACCGCATTCTCATACCTTCTGGTGGTCGGCGCCGGGGTCAGCGTCGCCCTGCAACAGGTTCTGAACGCCAACCTGCGGGCCGAACTCGGGTCGCCCTGGTGGGCTGGCTTCGTCAGCTATACGGTCGGCATGCTGGCGATGCTGGCGGTCGCGTTGACGTCCCCGGGGCCACGGCTGTCCGACACGCTCCTTGGGTCCACCTCGTGGCTGTCGTGGACCGGGGGGCTTTTCGGCGCGCTGTTCATCGGGACCGCCATTCTCATGGTCCCTCGCCTCGGCGCCGCGACGGTTCTCGCCTTGATCGTCGTCGGTCAGATGCTCGGCTCGCTCGCCTTCGACCACTTCGGTCTGCTCGGGCTTCCCCATCACCCGGTCAGCCCTTCCCGGCTGGCTGGCGCAGTTGCCCTGATCCTGGGCGTCGTTCTGATCCGCCTGTAGCGCCCGGAGGCCATGATGAAGCTGGTGATCATCTCCGACATCCACGGCAACCACGACGCCTTGCGCGCCCTGCCGGAGGACTACGACGAACTCTGGGTGCTCGGCGATCTCGTCAACTACGGGCCGCAGCCGAGGGAGGTCGTCGTGGAGGTGATGGAGAAGGCCACGCTGGTCGTGCAAGGCAACCACGACAACGCGGTGGCGTACGACGACGATTCACGCTGGAGCCCGCGCTATCGCCCCATAGCGGAAGCGACCCGGCGGTACACGTCCTCCGTCCTCAGCGACGCGCAGAAAGCCTACCTCCGCGGTCTTCCCTTGCAGGCGCAGGCCGAGCGCGACGGCCTCAGGTTCCACCTGACGCACGCGACGCCTTCGGACCCGCTCTATGGCCGACAGTCGGCGGAGGGGTGGGCCGCGGAACTCGACGCGCTTTCGGCCGACGTCCTTCTTGTCGGCCACACCCACGCGCCATTCCTCCACAGGATCGGCGACAAGCTGGTGCTGAACCCGGGAAGCCTCGGACAGCCCCGGACCGGCGCCCCGCTCGCCAGCTACGCCGTCTGGCAGGACGGCCGCTTCGAGCTGCGGTCGTTCCGGTATCCGGTTGAAGCCACGGTGGAAAAGCTTCGGACCCTCGCGTTGCCGGGCGAGGTCGAATCCGAACTCATCGCCATTCTGCAAACCGGTTCGGTTTGATCAATGGATAGGGAATTGGAGGAAGGGTGAGCTGACATCTCCAGAAGCCCCCGGCCGCCGGCGATCGCCGTTCCCCCGCAGGACCGCATCCTTCCGCACCCGCCACATTTGCGGTTGAGAATTATTCGCAAAAAAGGTTGCGTTCGTCCCCCCTTATGCCGTAAGCACACCGTCATATTGAGAATCGTTCGCATTCTCAAGCTCTGCCTGCGGACCGGTTCCGGCCGGACACCGCGGGAGGGCTTTCGGCGAACGGTCATGTGCTGACGACGGAACAAGGGGCTGGGCATGAAAGGCTATTTCGGCGGGGCTGGCGGGCATCGCAACCAAGCGACCATGGAAGGGCGCCGCGCGGCGAGCCTGCGGGCAACGACGGCGCTGACGACCACGTTGGCGACGACGGTGGCGACGACGGTGGCGACGGCGCTGGTCACCCTCTGCCTGGGCACCGCCGCGCGGGCGGACGACACGCAGGGTGCTCCGCTCACGCTGGGGCCGGTGTCGGTCCAGGGCAGCGCCGCTCCCGCCGCCGCGACGGAGGGCTACGCCGCCAAGCGCACGACGACGGCCACCAAGACGGACACGCCGCTGACCGACGTGCCGCAGTCGATCACCGTCGTGCCGGAGGCTCTGATCAAGGATCAGGCCATGCAGGGGATCGCCGACGTGGTCCGCTACGTGCCGGGCGTCACCGCCAGCCAGGGCGAGAACAACCGCGACCAGCTGGTCATCCGCGGCAACAGCACCACGGCCGACTTCTTCGTCGACGGCGTGCGCGACGACGCCCAGTATTTCCGCGACCTCTACAACGTCGACCGGGTCGAGGTGCTGAAGGGCTCCAACGCGATGATCTTCGGCCGTGGCGGCGGGGGCGGCGTGGTCAACCGCGCGCTGAAGGAGGCCGACGGCTCCACGATCCGCGAGATCGGCGTCCAGGCCGGCTCCTTCGAGAACAAGCGCGCCACGGTGGACCTGGGTCAGGCCCTCACCGCCGATTTCGCGGCCCGCCTGAACGCGATGTACGAGAATTCCAAGACCTTCCGCGACTACGGCAAGCTGGAGCGCATGGGCATCAACCCCACGCTGTCCTTCACGCCCACGGACAAGACGCGGATCAAGCTCGGCTACGAATATTTCCGCGACGAGCGGACCGCCGACCGCGGCGTGCCGTCCTACCGCGGCCGGCCGCTCGACACCGACATCTCCACCTTCTTCGGCAACCCGAAGCTCAGCAACGCCGAGGTGGACGCCCACGCCGTCGACGGGCTGATCGAACACGACATCAGCGACAGCGTCACGCTGCGCAACCGCAGCCGCTTCGCCCATTACGACAAGTTCTACCAGAACATCTTCCCCGGCGCGGTCAACGCGGCCGGCACCACCGTCGCGCTCTCCGGCTACAACAATTCCATGGAGCGGACGAACCTCTTCAACCAGACCGACCTGATCACCAAGCTGACCACCGGGCCGGTGAAGCACACGCTGCTGACGGGCGTGGAGCTTGGCCGCCAGGAGACGGACAGCTTCCGCAACACGGCCTTCTTCGCCGGCAACGCGACGTCGCTGACCGTTCCGATCGCCAACCCGGTCTCCTTCGCGCCGGTGACCTTCCGGCAGAGCGCCACAGACGCGAACGCCCGCACCATCGGCACTGTGGCGGCGGCCTACGTCCAGGACCAGATCGAGCTGAACGAGCAGTGGCAGGTCATCGGCGGCCTGCGCTTCGACAGCTTCGACATCGACTTCCACAACAACCGCAACGGCCAGGATCTGGACCGGCGGGACAATCTGCTGTCGCCGCGCGTGGGGCTGGTGTTCAAGCCGATCAAGCCGCTGTCGCTCTACGCCAGCTACAGCGTGTCCTACCTGCCGAGTTCGGGCGACCAGTTCTCCTCCCTGACCACGACGACCACGAACCTGAAGCCGGAGAAGTTCGAGAATCTGGAGGTCGGCGCCAAGTGGGAGGTGCAGCCCAACCTGTACCTGACCACCGCCCTGTTCCAGCTTGAGCGCTCCAACACGGCGGCCCCGGACCCGAACAACCCGGGCTTCACCGTGCAGACCGGCAAGCAGCGCACCCGCGGGCTCGAGGTCGGCATCAGCGGCAACATCACGGACGACTGGCAGATCGCCGGCGGCTACGCCCTGCAGGACGCGGAGATCACCAGCCAGACCTCCGCCGCCGCCGCCGGGGCCTCTGTGGCGCTGGTGCCGCGCCAGACCTTCTCGCTGTGGAACAAGTATCAGTTCACGCCGGTGTGGGGCGCCGGCGTCGGCGTGATCCACCAGACCAGCATGTACGCCGCCGTGGACAACGCGGTCGTCCTGCCGGGCTTCACGCGGTTCGACGCGGCGGTCTACGCCAACGTCATGGACAACGTGCGCGCCCAGCTGAACGTGCAGAACCTGTTCGACCGCAAGTACTACGCGACGGCCAGCGGCAACAACAACATCTCGCCGGGCGCGCCGCGCACTTTCCTCGTGTCCCTCAACACCAAGTTCTAAATCGCGCAGCGCAAGCCGGCACCCGTTTCGGGGCCGGCCTGCGCTTTATAAGTGCGATTGCGAGTCATTTGCAGTATGGTCGCTCGACGACACCAAAGCCGGGGGAGTTCCTTGCCGATGCTGAACGCGCTTCATCCGCGGCCTGCCGCTCTGGCCGCCACCTCGATCGCCAGCGCGGGCGCCCTCTTTACGGCGGGCACTGCTCTGGCCCAGGAGAGCGCCCAGGCGGCCGCCGCCACAGGCACGCTGCCGCATGACCTGTCCCCCTGGGGCATGTTCCTGGCGGCGAGCCCCGTCGTGCAGGCGGTGATGGTGGGGCTGGCGCTGGCCTCGGTCACCACTTGGACGATCTTCCTCGCCAAATCGCTGGAACTGTCCACGGCCAAGCGCAAGGCCGCCCTGGCGCTGAAGGATCTGGAGCAGGTCCGGTCCCTGACCCAGGCGGCGGAACAGGTCGGCTTCGGCCAGGGCCCGGCCGTCGCCATGCTGCGCGCGGTGATCGCGGAGGCGCACCAGTCGGCCGACGCGCCGCTCCGCGACGGGCTGAAGGAGCGCGCCGCCTCCCGGCTGGAACGGATCGAGGCGGCGGCCGGGCGGCGCATGATGCGCGGCACCGGCATCCTCGCCACCATCGGCTCCACGGCGCCCTTCATCGGCCTGTTCGGCACGGTCTGGGGCATCATGACCAGCTTCATCGGCATCGCCCGGACGCAGACGACCAACCTCGCCGTGGTGGCGCCGGGCATCGCGGAGGCTCTGCTGGCGACCGCCATCGGTCTGGTCGCGGCCATCCCCGCAGTGGTCGTCTACAACGCCTTCGCGCGGTCCATCGGCGGCTACCGGGCGCAGCTGGGCGATGCCTCGGCGGCGGTGCTGCGGCTGCTGAGCCGCGACATGGATCGGCAGGCGCTGCCGCGCGCCGGCAGCAAGGCCGCGGCGGAGTAACGGGCATGGCCGCGCGGCTCGACGACGGCGACGATCTCGCCGAAAGCCACGAGATCAACGTCACGCCCTTCATCGACGTGATGCTGGTCCTCCTTATCATCTTCATGGTGGCGGCGCCTCTGGCGACGGTGGACGTGCCGGTGGACCTGCCCGCCTCCACCGCCCAGCCGCAGCCGCGCCCGGACAAGCCGCTGTTCCTGACCGTCCGCGCCGACAAGACGCTCGCCGTCGGGGAGGAGCCGGTGGCGCGCGAGGCGCTGGCCGGGGCGCTCGACGGCGTGACTGGCGGCGACAGGACGGCGCGGGTCTTCCTGCGCGCCGACCGCAGCGTCGACTACGGCGCCCTGACCGAGGTGATGAACGCCCTTCGCGCCGCCGGCTACCTGAAGGTTGCGCTGGTCGGGCTGGACGGCGGAGCCGCCCCGTGAGCGCGGCGGACGGGTTCGACGACCGCCCCAGCCTTTTCCCGTCCCGCCTGTCCCTGATCCGCTGGGGCGGCAGCCTGCTGCTTGTGCTAGGCGCGCACGCGGGTGTCGCGGCGGGCATGCTGGCCTGGCGCATCCCCATGGAGGAGGCCAGCGCGCCGCCCCCCGCCGCCGTCATGCTCGACCTCGCCCCGCTCCCCAAGCCGGAGCCGGCACCCGCTCCAACACCGGCGCCGGAGCCCCCGCCCCCCCTGGAATCCATGCTCCCGGAACCGGAATCGCCGCCGGAGCCAATCGTCGAGCCGGAACCCCTGCCCGAACCGCCGCCGGTGAAGGCCGAGGTGGCCCTGCCCGAACCGCCGAAGCCGGCCCCGAAGCCCAAACCCAAGGACGCGCCCAAGCCCGCCCTCCAACACGTCGAGCATCCCAAGCCACAGCCGGCGACAAAGCCCGTGACGGAAACCGCCTCCACGGCGGCGCCCGCCTCGGCGGCCCCGGCCGCCGCTCCCGCGCCCTCTCCGGCTGCGGTCAGCACCGCCATGCCGAACTGGCAGGGCCTCGTGCTCGGCCATCTGGAACGGCACAAGCGCTATCCGCGCACCGCTCAGGCGCGCCGGCAGGAAGGCGTCGCCCAGCTGCACGTCACGCTCGACCGGCAGGGCCGGGTCCTGTCGGCCCGCCTAGTGAAGAGCGCCGGCCACACCCTCCTGGACGAGGAAGCGCTGGCGATGGTGGAGCGCGCATCCCCCCTGCCCCCACCACCGCCCGAGGTGCCCCGCAGCCCGGTGGAACTTCTGATCCCCGTGCAGTTCTTCCTGCGCTGATCGGATCGTTTGGAATCACCTGTTTCCACCCCGTCCCTCACATTACCGGAAATGGCCGGACGCAAGAGAGGCCCTTCTCCCCTTGGGGGAGAAGGGTTGGGATGAGGGGTCGTTACGCCCGGAGGGCGGAAAGATGAGTTCCGGCCGGCTTCACCGGCTGCCACCCTCACCCCAACCCCTCTCCCCTCAAGGGAGAGGGGCTTTTGAGCGCTCGATCAGCTACTTACCGTGCTTGCGAGATCTGTGTATGCCTTAGCGCCTTTGCTGTGGATGAAGGAACCGGGGGAGCGTCGACTCCACCGGCGCCTTTCCAAACGATCCCTCGGCGGACCGTCGTCGCGGGCCACCTCCACCCACCGCACGAAGCACCGCAATACTTCGCCGTTGTTCCGGCCTTATTTCGAATACAGAAATGCTTTTCCAATTTCTGCAGTAGTTGTCGGTAGACAAAAATATCTGCACATGGATTGCCGCTAAAGCATTGATTTAGCGTGCGTGGTTAATGAGCTAGATTTGGGATGTTTGCACGTGACGGCCACG
>NZ_JBPXMQ020000018.1:0-127016 GCF_053470405.2 Azospirillum mesophilum | reverse complement strand
CCCCCCCGGTTTTGCCCCAATTGCCGGCTTCAACGTTTGCCGACTGCACGGCTGTTGGATTTTCTCCAATCCAGTGTATTGGTGTTTAGGAGTTGTTCAAAAAAGAAGCATCGTGGCCGGTCAGTGCAATTGACTCGGGTGCGCTCTTCCCATATAAGGGAAATTCACCCTGTGGTTATATAAGCTGTTACTGGCAGTACGAATCGGAATGACTGGTGCGGCAAATTCTCCTGCGTGCTTGTGCCGCAATGTTTTTTGTTTATACGCCTGTGGATGATTTTCTTTTGTTAGCGTTCTTATGGCTTCCGCAAAAAACCATACATAATGATGCAATATAGTTCCATAATATTTTTTAATTAGCATTTTTGTTTTTGAAGATAATGAGTGCTGGGGGATACCATGGCGTTTTTAGTTATTCCTGAAGGAGTCCACACGCTTGCCGGTGGGGCCGGAAACGACACGCTTTATGGTGGCGGCGGCAACGACTCAATAATGGGCTTTGAGGGCGATGACTGGCTTGCCGGGGAAGACGGCGACGACACTGTGGTCGGAGGTAATTATATCTCTGATGTGGGCAATGACACGTTGTACGGTGGCAACGGCAACGATTGGCTGCTTGGCATGGGCGGCAATGACGTGCTCGACGGCGGTGTCGGCAATGATACTTTGGAGGGTGGTGACGGTGACGACGCGCTGGTCGGCGGCATCGGCAATGACAAGCTGTACGGTCAGGTCGGAAAAGATTACATCGAGGGCGGCGCTGGAGATGACTGGATTGATGGAGGCTTAGGCGACGATATCATCGTCGGTGGCGCCGGCAACGATACGCTTTGGGGTTCCGACGGCAACGATGTTTATAGTTTCTCTCCAGGCTTTGGCCAGGATCAGATCAATGAAGGTCAATGGAACTCTTCAGATCTCATCGAGCTTGTGGGCATATGTCGGGCGGATGTCAGGTTGACAAGGGTTAATTATGACCTGATCATCAAAGCAGGAACTGACACTATTACCGTAAAATATCAATTTGATCAATATGGCCCCAGCGCTACGACGGTTGAAAGGTTGCTGTTTTCCGACGGCTATTCGATCAATCTGAGGACTGATTTCGGTAACATGGCCGACGGGGCTACGGTCAGCCTGAGCCCCAACGCTTCTTGGCATGGCCCTGACTTGAACGGCGATCATACCGGCGATGTGGTGCTTCGCAGTTCCACCACCGGTCAGATCAGCCTGTGGAGCATGCAGAACTTCACCGTGACCTCTACACCGATGTCGATTCCCGCGACGGCCAATGCCACAATACAAAGCATGGACGACTTCGATGGGAATGGCACCACCGACATTTTGTGGCGCAACAACCTGACCGGTGACTGCAACATCTGGTTCATGAACGGCGCAACCGTTCGGGTCGACGCCGGTATCGCTTACAGCACGACCTTGGACTGGAAGATTATCGGCACCGGAGATCTAAACGGGGACAACAAGACTGATCTCATCTGGCGCAACGACATCACCGGCGCTCTCACGACGTGGCAGATGAACGGCGCACAAGTGATTATGGACAGTGCCATCAAAATCAGCGGAACTAACAGTTACATTGGTCCGGTCGGACCGGAGTGGGCATTGGCCGGCACTGCCAACCTTACCTGCGACAACAAGGCCGACCTAGTCTGGCGCAATACGGTCACAGGTGAGGCCGGAATGTGGGAGATGGACGGCTTGAACCTTGTGCGTTCAGGTTCGTTCTCTAACCAGCGTGGTCTTGACTGGAAGATTGTTGGTTTGGGCGATATCGACGGTGATGGCAAATCTGACATTGTCTGGCGCAACCAGATCACGAATGAGGTCGATTTCTGGAAAATAAGCGGCTTCAACGTTGTCGATCGCAAATCGTTTGGCACCCTTTCCGCTGAAATCGCGATCGAGGGAGTCGGTGATTTTGATGGCAATGGCTGCGGCGATATCCTGCTGCGCAACACCGTAACCGACGCTGTATCGGTGTGGCGATCCTTCGGCACCAATGGCGTCTTTGCTGGAGATACGCGCTACATCGGCAGCGCCGCCGGAAGCGACATCGTGGACCTTGCCGGCCGCTTGCCCGTCTGACGTCAGTCAGGCGGGAGCTAGCACTTCCCGGGGTGACGAAACCAACAAAAAGCCCCTCTCCCGTGTGGAAGAGGGGCTTTTGCCGACCGTCAGACCTTACTTCGCGGCTTTCGCCTTCGCCTCGATGCGGCGGCGGTGCAGGACCGGCTCGGTGTAGCCGTTCGGCTGCTCGCGGCCCTTGAAGACGAGGTCGCAGGCGGCCTGGAAGGCCACGCTGTCGTCGAAGTTCGGGGCCATCGGACGGTACAGCGGGTCACCGGCGTTCTGCTTGTCCACCACGGCGGCCATGCGCTTCATCGTCTCCATGACCTGCGCCTCGGTGGTGACGCCGTGGTGCAGCCAGTTGGCGATGTGCTGGCTGGAGATGCGCAGCGTGGCGCGGTCTTCCATCAGGCCGACGTTGTTGATGTCCGGCACCTTGGAGCAGCCGACACCCTGGTCGATCCAGCGCACGACGTAACCGAGGATGCCCTGGGCGTTGTTGTCCAGCTCCTGCTGGACCTCTTCCTCCGACCAGTTCGGGCGGTCGGCCAGCGGGATGGTCAGGATGTCGTCCAGGCTGGCGCGGGCGCGCTTGGCCAGCTCTTCCTGGCGGTCGGCGACGTTGACCTGGTGGTAGTGCAGGGCGTGCAGCGTGGCCGCGGTGGGCGAGGGCACCCAGGCGGTGTTGGCGCCGGCCTGCGGGTGGGCGATCTTGGCAACCAGCATGTCGGCCATGCGGTCCGGCATCGCCCACATGCCCTTGCCGATCTGCGCCCGGCCCTTCAGGCCGCACAGCAGGCCGGTGTCGACGTTCCAGTCCTCGTAGGCCTTGATCCAGGCGGACGACTTCATGTCGTTCTTGCGGATCATCGGGCCGGCTTCCATGGCCGTGTGCATCTCGTCGCCGGTGCGGTCGAGGAAGCCGGTGTTGATGAACACCACGCGCTCGGCCGCCGCGCGGATGGCCTCCTTGAGGTTCACCGTGGTGCGGCGCTCCTCGTCCATGATGCCCATCTTCAGCGTGTTGCGGGCCATGCCCAGCGCGTCCTCGACGCGGCCGAACAGCTCGTTCGCGAAGGCGACTTCCTCCGGACCGTGCATCTTCGGCTTCACGATGTAGACGGAGCCGGCGCGGCTGTTGAGGCGCGCACCCTTGATGTCGTGCAGCGCGATCAGCGAGGTGATCATGCCGTCCAGGATGCCTTCCGGCGCCTCGCTGCCGTCCTTCAGCAGGATGGCGTTGATGGTCATCAGGTGGCCGACGTTGCGGACCAGCAGCAGGCTGCGGCCGGGCAGGGTGACGGTGCCGCCGGCCGGGGCGGTGTAGCTTCGGTCCGGGTTCAGCCGGCGCTCGACCGTGCCGTCGCCCTTCGGGAAGGTGGCGACCAGGTCGCCCTTCATCAGGCCCAGCCAGTTGCGGTAGACGAGAACCTTGTCCTCCGCGTCCACGGCGGCGACGGAGTCCTCGCAGTCCTGGATGGCGGTCAGCGCGGATTCGACGACCAGATCGGCCACGCCGGCCGCATCGGTCTTGCCGATGGGGTGGTTGCGGTCGATGCGGATTTCCAGGTGCAGGCCGTGGTTGACCAGCAGGATGCCCTTCGGGGCGGCGGCGTCGCCGGTGTAGCCGACCAGCTTTTCCGGCTCGCCCAGGCCGGTGGTGCGGCCGTCCTTCAGCGTGACGACCAGATGGCCGTTCTCGATGGCGTAGCCGGCGGCGTCGGCGTGGGAGCCGTCGGACAGCGGGGCGGCGCGGTCGAGCACGCCGCGGGCGAAGGCGATGACCTTCTCGCCGCGCTTCGGGTTGTAGCCCTTGCCGCGCTCGGCCCCGTCCGTCTCCGGAATGGCGTCGGTGCCGTACAGCGCGTCGTACAGGCTGCCCCAGCGGGCGTTGGCGGCGTTCAGCGCGTAGCGGGCGTTCATCACCGGCACGACGAGCTGCGGGCCGGCGGTGGTGGAGATCTCCGGATCGACGTTGGCGGTGGCCACGGTGAAGTCCGGGCCTTCCGGCAGCAGGTAGCCGATCTCCTTCAGGAATTCCTTGTGCGCCGCGCGGTCCAGCGGCTGGCCGCGGCGGCTGCGGTACCAGTCGTCGATCTTGGCCTGAAGCTCGTCACGCTTGGCGAGCAGCGCGCGGTTGCGCGGCGCCAGATCGTGGAGAATGGCGTCCAGCCCCGACCAAAACTGTTCCGACGACACGCCGGTGCCCGGCAGGGCTTCGTTCTCGATGAAGCGGTGAAGCTCCGCGGCGACCTGCAGGCCGCCAACCTGAATGCGTTCCGTCACCATATCTGATCGTTCCTTCCGAAGTCGAAAACACCGCGGTTTTTGTCGGTTTGTCGTTGTTTGGCTGACGTCGTTCACCGCATGCCCACCCTGCCCGGGCGGGCCTCGGGCGACAAAGTACACATTCGCGCGGCTCTGGTCTTCCTCCTATTTCTCGTGGCGGATGGGCGTTGTGCGGAGGCCTCCCCCTTCGGGCCGGGAGTGACTATTTCTGAGGGCATGAGCATGCCCGCCAGCGCCTCGTCCCCGGCATCGCCCCAGCGCGAACCCCTGTCGGGGCTGGTCGAGCGCGTCACCTTCCACAGCCCCGAGACGGGATTCTGCGTGCTGCGCCTGAAGGTGCGCGGGCAGCGCGACCTCGTGACGCTCGTCGGGCACGCACCCTCCATCAGCGCGGGGGAGTTCGTGCAGGCGGCCGGAGCCTGGGTGAACGACCGCAACCACGGGCTCCAGTTCAAGGCGGACTTCCTGCGCGCCACCCCGCCGACCACGGTGGAGGGGATCGAGAAGTATCTGGGATCGGGCCTGATCAAGGGCATCGGGCCGGTCTATGCCAAGAAGCTGGTGAAGGCCTTCGGCGACGCCGTCTTCGACGTGATCGAGCGGGAACCGGACAAGCTGCGGCAGGTCACCGGCATCGGGCCGAAGCGCGCGCAGCGCATCGTCGCGGGCTGGGCCGACCAGAAGATCATCCGCGAGATCATGATCTTCCTGCACAGCCATGGAGTCGGCACTTCGCGCGCCGTGCGCATCTTCAAGACCTACGGACCGGAGGCCATCCAGCTGATCACCGAGAATCCCTACCGGCTGGCCCGCGACATCCGGGGCATCGGCTTCAAGACGGCGGACGCCATCGCCTTCCGGCTCGGCATCGAGAAGACCGCGATGATCCGGGCGCGCGCCGGCATCAGCTACGCGCTGGGCGAGGCCACGGACGAGGGGCACTGCGGCCTGCCCACGGCGGAGCTGGTGCCGCTGGCCGCCAAGCTGCTGGACATCGACGCGCCCATCGTCGAGTCGGCGCTGGACCTGGAGCTGAAGGAGGGCATCGTCGTCGCGGACACCCTGGGCGGAGAGCCCTGCGTCTTCCTGGCGGGGCTGTACCGGGCGGAGTTGGCAATCGCCGACCGGTTGCGGCGTCTGGCGGCGGGCCGCGTGCCCTGGCCGGTCATCGACACCGACAAGGCGATCCCCTGGGTGGAGGAGAAGGCCGGGATCACGCTGGCCGAGGGGCAGAGGGAGGCGCTGCGGCGGGCGGTGGCGTCCAAGCTGCTGGTCATCACCGGCGGACCGGGCGTGGGCAAGACCACGCTGGTCAACAGCATCCTGACGGTGCTGAAGGCCAAGGGCGTGTCCATCGCGCTGGCCGCGCCCACCGGCCGCGCCGCCAAGCGCCTGACCGAAAGCACGGGGCTGGAAGCCAAGACCATCCACCGCCTGCTGGAAACCGATCCGCAGGCCGGCGGCTTCAAGCGCGACGAAACCAACCCGCTGGAGTGCGAACTGCTGGTGGTGGACGAGACCAGCATGGTGGACGTGCCGCTGATGAACGCGCTGCTGCGCGCCGTACCGTCCGCTGCCGCGCTGCTGCTGGTGGGGGATGTGGACCAACTGCCCTCGGTCGGGCCGGGGCAGGTGCTGGGTGACGTCATCGCCTCCGGCGCGGTGCCGGTGGTGCGGCTGACCGAGATCTTCCGGCAGGCGGCGACCAGCCGGATCATCGTCAACGCCCACCGCATCAACGCCGGGCAGATGCCCGAATGGCCGAAGGCCGGGGCGGCGGAGGAAAGCGACTTCTACTTCGTGGACGCGGCCACGCCGGAGGTCGGCGTCGGCAAGCTGATCGAGATCGTGCGGGAGCGGATCCCGCGCCGATTCGGCTTCGACCCGGTGCGCGACGTTCAGATCCTCTGCCCGATGAACCGGGGCGGCATGGGCGCCCGCTCCCTCAACATCGAGCTTCAGCGCGTGCTGAACCCGCCGGGCGAGTTGCGAGTCGAGCGGTTCGGTTGGACCTTCGGGGTCGGCGACAAGGTGATGCAGGTCGAGAACGACTATGACAAGGAGGTCTACAACGGCGACCTCGGCATTGTATCGGCCATCGATCCGGAAGAAGGGACACTGACGGCGGAGTTCGATGGGCGTCCGGTGACCTATGATTATGGAGAATTGGACGAAATCGTGCTGGCCTACGCCACGACGATCCACAAGAGCCAGGGATCCGAATACCCGGTTGTGGTGATTCCGGTGGTGACCCAACATTACACGATGCTGCACAGGAACCTGATCTACACGGGCGTTACACGGGGCAAGCGGCTGGTCGTCATGATCGGGCAGAGGAAGGCGCTGGCCATGGCGGTGCGCGGCACCCAGGGCCGGCGCCGCTGGTCGAAGCTGCGGGAGTGGCTGGAAGGTGAATGATGGCCTCAGCGTCATTTTGTCACCGGGTGCCGGGTGCATCCGCGGGAAGGCGTTCCGGGGTGGAGCGCCCTTTGGCGGCGCCCCTCCTGCGCTTCTCCCGTAAGTTATTGCGATAAAATAGAAAAATACGAGAATCGCCGGTCGCCTGGGGGCGTTTTCAGACCTTGCGGGGGGAGCGCGCGGGACGGCAATGCCGGTATTTCGAGGGGGTGGCCCATCCGGATGAGCCCGTTCTTCCCTCGGTCGAATGTCGCGGTCATAGCCGTCTGGCCTTTGGCGTGCTTGACGGATGCCTCAATGCCTGTGACAAAGATAATTCGGCACCCTTTATGAGCTTGAAGACACATGTTCGACCGCCCGCCCCGTCAGGGCTACCGCGCTCCCGAGATCACCAAGGCCAACGTCACCGCTACTGTGAAGTGGTTCAACCCCACCAAGGGGTTCGGCTTCGTGTCCCCCGAGGACGGTTCGCCCGATGCCTTCCTGCACGTTTCCGCGGTCCAGGCCGCGGGCTATGACGCGCTCGACGAAGGCGCCACCATCGTCTGCGACCTCGCCCGTGGCCCGAAGGGCCCGCAGGTTGCTTCCATCCAGTCCGTGGACACCTCCACCGCGACCCGTTCGCCCCGTCCGGCGCGCGCCGGCGGCGGCGGCTTCGGCGGCGGCGGTTATGACCGTGGCGGCTTCGGCGGCGGCGGCGGTTACGACCGCGGCGGCTGGGGCAACAACGACGCTGGCGGCGAAGAGGTCGACGGCACCGTCAAGTGGTTCAACGTCGACAAGGGCTTCGGCTTCATCACGCCGAGCACCGGTGGCAAGGACGTGTTCGTCCATGTGAACGTGCTGCGCCGCTCCGGCATGCAGACGCTCCAGGAAGGCGATCAGGTGCGGGTCACCGTCCGCCAGGGCCAGAAGGGTCCCGAGGCGGGCAAGGTCGAGTACCGCTAAGGTCCTGAGAACAGCCGGGGCGCTTCCGCAAGGGAGCGCCCCGGTTCGTTTCCGGTCCCTTTCAGGCTCCTTCCCCATGGGGAAGCGCGAGCCTATGCTCGGCGTGGCTTTTCGGAACACCGCGCCACCATGAGCGACCTCCTTTTCGGAAATATCCTTTCCGGCGATTTTCTTTCCAGCGTTGGGCTGGCGCAGGCCGTGGGCCTTGCCGGTACCGCCGCCGGCATGAGCTGGCCGCTGTTCCGCAGCCGGACCGGCATCCTCCTGGCCCAACTCCTGACCTGCGGGGCCTTCGCCGCGCATTATGCCCTGGTCGGCGCGGTCACCGGATCCGTCATGAACGCTCTCGCGACGGCACAGGTGCTGGCCGCGATTCCGCTCGGCAGCCGTCCGGGCTTCCGAAGCGTTTATCTGGCGCTGCTGCCGGTCATCGCCGTCGCGGCGGTGAGCACCTGGAATGGCCTGCCGTCGCTGTTCGCGGCGTTGGGGTTCGGGTTCATCAGCCTGGGGCGCTACCAAGTCGCGCTGGTCCCGTTGCGGCTGTTCATGGCGCTGGCCCTGCCTTGCTGGTTCGTACACAATGCGATGGTGTGGTCGGTGCCGGGCATGATCTCCGACGTCGTCGGCATGAGCTTGAACGCGGTGATGCTGGCGCGCCTGGGCGGCTTCGGGGCCGCCCGCCCAACCCCGGTGGCGGAGGGGGCGGCGGGCGTCCTTGTCCCTGACCGATTTGGGTCCCTGACCGATCCGGGAGTGGGGGAGGAAAAATAATTGAGAAACGATCCACCGGGTTTCCGGCCGCAGGATGCGGCCATGCTGCGGTCCAACGCGCTGTTCGGGCGATTGCCGGATCGGGCGCTGACCCTGCTGGTCGGGACCGCGCAGGTGCGGACCGTCCCGCGCGGCACCACCCTGTTCGTGCAGGACGAGGAGGCCGACCGCTTCTTCGTGCTGCTCGACGGTTGGGTGAAGCTCTACCGCCTGACCCGCGACGGGTCGGAGGCCGTGGTGAACATCATCGCGCCGGGCGAAACCTTCGCCGAGGCCGCCATGTTCGCCAGCGGCAAGTTCCCGGTCTGCGCCGAGACGGTGGCCGATTCCCGCATCATGACGCTGACCGCCGAGGGCTTCGCCCGCTGCCTACGCGAAGACGAGCAGATCGCCTTCGCGATGCTGGGCTCGCTGTCCATGCGCCTGCGCCACCTCGTGCAGCAGATCGAGCAGTTGCAGGTGCAGCCCACACCCCAGCGCGTCGGCACCTTCCTGCTGCGCTTCTGCCCGGAGGGGCCGGGCTCCGCCGTGTTCGCGCTGCCCTTCGACAAGGCGCTGGTGGCCCGCCGCCTCGGCATGCAGCCGGAGACCTTCTCCCGCGCGCTTGCCAAGCTGCGGCCGGTGGGGGTGGAGACGCAGGGCGGCACGGTGTCCGTCGCCGACCTGGACGAACTGCGCCGCTTCTGCCAAGTGGACGACGCCGGCGCGGAGGGCGACCGCGACTGATTGTCCTTGGGGTGAAATTGCGGAACCGATGGAGCGATGCTATATTCGGGAGGTAGCCGGCGGGTGCGCGAACACCCACCGGCGATCTCCTGGTGTCAGATCTGCGTCAGGCGGATTTCAAGCCGCCAGCGCCGATACCGGAGCACCAGGAGGAAAGGCATCTTATTCATGCCTCGTCCTCCTTCGAAAACGGCGGGTGGCCAATTCCACCCGCCGTTTCCACTTTAATGCATATGCATGAGTGTTCTGCACGCGGCGCGGGTGCGGCCAATCGTCCCCGCCGACGCGGGCCGAGTCGTCCGCCGATCGGGGTAAGCGTTGGCTTGACGGTGCGCAGGCGTGCATGCAAGCATGCGCGCCATGACCACGGCGCGCCAGGACATGACCGGGAACGAGGGGGAGGGGGACACGGCGAAGCCGCGCCGCCGTTCCGCCTCCGAACTCGACACCACGCTCGACCCAACACTCGGCAAGGAACCGTTGCAGGTTCGCATCCCCACGCTGGTGAAACGGCAGTTCAAGGCCGCCGCCGCGATGCGCGGGCTTGAACCGCACGAGCTGTTCGTCGAGGTTTGGGAACACTATCAGCGCACGCGCGCGGAATGACGCCGGTTATGACATCCAAGGCCAACGGGATTCAGGAAAGTCAGGCAGAGATGGGCGAGACGAGCACTCCCGACCCCGTGCAGGAGCTTGCGGAGTTCGCCAAGGATCGGCGTTTCGCCACGGTGATGGCCGACCCGCCCTGGCGGTTCGTCAACCGCACCGGCAAGATGGCGCCCGAGCATCGCCGCCTGTCCCGCTACGGCACCATGACGGTGGAGGAGATCTGCGCGCTGCCCGTCGCCGACATCCTGGCGCCGACCGCGCATCTCTACCTGTGGGTGCCCAACGCCCTGCTGCCCGAGGGGTTGCAGGTCATGAACGCCTGGGGGTTCGAGTACAAGACCAACATCGTCTGGCACAAGGTGCGCAAGGACGGTGGGTCCGACGGGCGCGGGGTGGGCTTTTACTTCCGCAACGTGACGGAACTGATCCTGTTCGGCGTGCGCGGCAAGAACGCCCGCACGCTGGCCCCCGGCCGCACGCAGGTGAACTATCTCGGCACCCGCAAGCGTGAGCATTCCCGCAAGCCCGACGAGCAGTATGAGTTGATCGAGGCGTGCAGCCCCGGCCCCTATCTGGAGCTGTTCGCCCGCGGCGCCCGCCCGAACTGGGCTGTCTGGGGCAACCAGGCCGACGACAGCTACGAGCCGACCTGGAAGACCTACGCCTACAACTCCGCCGCCGACCGGGACGCAACCGTGGATTGAGCGGAAGATTGAGGAGGGGTCACCCCTCCTCGGACTCGGCCGCCGGACCGTCGCCGACCTCGAACTTGGCCTGGCGGATGACCGGATGTTCCCGCTTCCACTCTTCGAAGTCGGAGACGAGCGCCGGTTTGATGCCCAGCACCAGGATTGGGCAGCCGCCGCTGCGCCCGGCGTTCAGGCGGTAGAGCAGCTTCGGCATCCAGGTGGTGCTGGCGCCGTACTTGTTGTGAAAGTCCTTCATGTCGACGCGGCGGGCGATGTCCTGGAACAGGGGCACCAGCTCCGCGCTGCGCGTCAGCAGCACGCCGGCGCTGACCACGCCGCATTCGTAGAAGGTCCGCGCGGCGTAGAGGTCGCGGTCGAAGGTCTGGTCCTTGCTGTTCCACTCCATGTCGAAGGACACGCGGCCCTTCACGAAGTCGATCTTGTGCCCGTCGATGAAGCGCTCGATCTTGAACAGTTCGTCGTGCTGGCGGGTGGCGGGCCCCTTGCGGCGGGCGCCGTTCTCGGCGCGCGGCTCCTGCACCGTGATGATCTTGCGGATGAAGAGGTCGCCCTGGATCCGCGTCTCGTTCCAGCCGAGCGGGTTGAGCAGATCCTCCATGTTCTTGGCGATCCGCGACTTGTTGCCGCCGGAGGTGACGATCTCCTCCGTCCGGATGCGGAACGCCATCAGCGTGCCGATGATCTCGTCGAACTCGTCCCGGCAGGCGTGGGCCAGGATGCGGGCGGCGTTGCGAAAGCTGTGGACCTCGTACAGCGCGTGAAACTCGGGCGGGAACAGGTCCGCCACGTCGGGGTCGATGGCCGAGATGATCGGGGCCGCGTCGTGGGTGCAGGCGAAGAGGTCGGACATGAGGGCGAGGCGCTGGAAAAGAGACCCGCGCCTACACCACGCAGGCGCCATACCCCCAACTGTAGGGAACCGGACCGGAAAAGGCCACCACGTCCCCGTCCTCCAGCACGCGGCCGGTCTCCACCGGCACGCCCAGCTTCGGCGTCACGTCGCGGCCGTTGACCATGACGAGGAAGATCTCCCGCTCCGGCAGGCCCAGCCGGCGGACCACGTCGCCCACCGTGGCGCCGACGGGCAGTTCGACGGCGCTGCGCGGCGGCACGGTCGGGCAGGCCTTGACCATGGAGTTGAACAGGCGGACCTCGACCCCGATGGACGCGCCCTGGGAGTTGTGGCCGATGCCGGCGTTGCCGTCCGTGGTCATGCCGATTTCGGTCTGCATAGGGGCGCTCCCGTTTCCGATGGTTGTCGTGCTTCTGGGTTCGACAGTCTGGGCGGGGCGAAGGCGCGCATCCTTGACCGGGATCAAGCTCCGCGGCGCGCGCACGGTTGTGTTTCCGCTGTGCTCTTCTGTTCACAGGAACAACGCCTGTGATATCTTCCCGCGCGCGAATTTTCCCCCTGCGCCAGAGGCCGGGGGTTGAGTTGGCCGGGGGTTGAGTTTCGGCTCGGAGGGTTTGGGATGAGCGACGAGTTTCTTTTCGCCGACGATGAGCCTGGCGCAGAGATCGAGCCGGCCGCGGCGAAGGAGCCGGCGCCCGAACCGGCCGAACCCTGGGTCATCCTGATCGTCGACGACGACCCCGCGATCCACGCGACCACGAAGATGGTTCTGCGCGGCTTCGCCTTCGAAGGGCGTCCGGCGCAGTTCCTGTCCGCCGGCACGGCGGCGGAGGCACGCACCTTGCTGCAGCAGAACCCGGCGATCGCCGTGGTGCTGCTCGACGTGGTGATGGAATCGGACGACGCCGGCCTGCGGCTGGTGCACTTCATCCGCAGCGAGCTGAACAACCGCCGCGTCCGCATCATCCTGCGCACCGGCCAGCCGGGGCAGGCGCCGGAACGCGACGTCATCCTGAACTACGACATCAACGACTACAAATCGAAGACCGAACTGACGGCGCAGAAGCTGTTCACCTCGGTCGTCGCGGCATTGCGCGGCTATCAGGACATCACCGCCATCGAGGAGCATCGGAAGGGGCTGGAGCGTATCCTCGATGCCTCCTCCGCGCTGCTCGACAAGCGCACCATGGCGGAGTTCGTCAGCGGCGCCGTGGCGAAGATCGCGGAGATCGGTCCGCCCTGCGACGGCTTCGCCCTGTGCAGCCGCCTCGCCCAGGGGGGCGAGGGGGACGGGGCCGGTGCGCGAGAGGCGCTGGTGCTGGGCGGCGGAGGGATCCACGCGGGCAGCGAGGGCAAGCCGGTGCGCGCCGCGCTGCCGGCGGAGGCCGCCGACGCGATCGCGGAGGCGCTGGCCGACGCGCGCAGCCGGTACGAACGCACGCACAGCCTGCTTCTGTTCCGCTCCGCCTCGCGCCAGCACGACACGGTCTTCTACTTCAGCCACCGCCGCCCGCTGACCGAGGACGAGCGGCGGCTGCTGGAGGTGTTCTGCTCCAAGGTCGCGGTCGGCTTCGACAACGTGCATCTGTACGAGGAGCTGACCACGCTGAACCGCAACCTGGAAAGCCAGGTGACGGACCGCACGCGCGAGCTGGTCGCGGCGACCGAGGCGGCGGAAACCGCCCGCGCCGAGGCGGAGGCCGCCAACCAGGCCAAGTCGCTGTTCCTGGCGACCATGAGCCACGAGATCCGCACGCCGATGAACGGCGTCCAGGGCATGCTGGAACTGCTGGAGTTCACGCCGCTCTCGGCCGAACAGCGGGAACTGGTCACCGTGGTCCGCGATTCCGCCGGGGCGCTTCTGACCATCATCAACGACATCCTGGACTTCTCCAAGATCGAGGCCGGGCGCCTGGATCTGGAGCGCGTGCCGGTGTCGCTGTCGGCGGTGGTGGAAGGCGTGGCCGACACGCTGGCCCCCGGCGCCCGCAAGAAGGACCTGTCGCTGATCACCTTCGTGGACCCGGACCTGCCGGCCGTGGTGATGGGCGATTCGGTGCGCATCCGGCAGGTGCTGTTCAACATCGCCGGCAACGCCGTGAAGTTCACCCCCTCCGGCTCCGTCAAGATCCGGGCGGAGCTGGCGCGGTTCGAGGATGGCAAGGCCACCATCCGCATCAGCGTCAAGGACACCGGCATCGGCATCTCCAGGGAGGCGCAGGAGCGGCTGTTCCGCCCCTTCACCCAAGCGGAGGCCTCGACGACGCGGCGCTTCGGCGGAACGGGTCTCGGCCTGTCGATCTGCCGCCGTCTGGCCGAGCTGATGGGGGGCGAGATCGGGGTGGCGAGCGAGCCGGGGCAGGGCGCCACCTTCTGGTTCACCTTCAACGCCGACCTGGCGTCGGAAGCCGATCTGGCGGAGGCCGCCACCCCGGTGCAGCCGCTGGGCGGCGTGTCGGTGCTGCTGCTGGCGTCCGACACCGAGGAGCGGCAGTTCCTCGCCCGCTATCTGAACACCGACGGCGCCTTGCTGGTGGACGCGCCCGACGCCGAGACGGGGCTGAGGTCGCTGCTGCCCGGCACGGCCTGCGACGTGGTGGTCGCCACGTCGGAGGTGGATTTGGCCCCGCTGGCGATCGACCCGCGGGGGGCGGTGCGCGGGTGCGTGGTGCTGACCCGGCAGGTGGAAGGCCAGGGGGCGGCCCGGGGGGAGGGGCAGACGCCGAACGGGCCGGTCCCGGTGGCGCGCCCGGTGCGCCGCGCGCATCTGACCCGCGCGGTGCTGGCCGCCATCGGCCGGGCCGTGGCCGACGATGTCGCTGCCGAGCAGCCAAAGGCGCCGTCGACGGCACCGAACGCCGCCCCGTCTGTGGAGGCGGCGTTGGCCGCCGGCCGCCTGATCCTGGTGGCGGAGGACCATCCGACCAACCGGCAGGTGATCCAGCGGCAGCTCGGCCTGCTCGGCCACACGGCGGAAATGGCGGAGGACGGCGTCCAGGCGCTGGAGCGCTGGCGCAACCGCCCCTACGCCTTGCTGCTGACCGACTGCCAGATGCCGGAGATGGACGGCTTCGAGCTGACCCGCAACATCCGGGCGGAGGAAGCGGCGGCCGGACGGCCGCGCCTGCCCATCGTCGCAATCACCGCCAACGCCATGGAAGGCGAGGCGCAGAAGTGCCTGGCCGCCGGAATGGACGCCAGCATTTCCAAGCCGTTGGAGATCGGCCAACTCCGCCGTGTCCTGGACCGCTATCTGCCGTCGGCTGGTGAACCGGGGAGCGCGGATGCCGGCACGGCGTCCGCCCCCGCGGCGGCATCGCCGTCCGCACCGGCCGGTTCCGACCAGCCGCCGATCGACGTGGGGGCGCTGTCCACCCTGTTCGACGGCGACGCGGAGTTCGTGGCGCAGCTTCTGGACGAGTTCGTCACCTCCAACAGCGTGACGCGGGAACGTCTGGTCAAGGCGTTCGAGGAGCAGTCCTGGGACGAGGTGCGGCAGGCAGCCCACAAGCTCGCCGGTTCCTCCCGCACGGTCGGCGCCCGCGACCTCGCGGCGGTGGGCGACGCCATCGAGCTGGCCTGCGTGGACAAACGGTTCGATGGGATCGGCGAACTGGTCGCCCGCACCGGTCCTGAACTGGCGCGCGTGGCCGATTTCGTGAAGGGGTTGGCGGGCGCGTAGGTTGGGTTAAGGCGCAGCCGCAACCCAACACCTTCGCCACGCGAGGCCTGTTGGGTTTCGCTGACGCTCAACCCAACCTACGGAATTCCCACTGTGGAATTTCCGTGTTTCTACGCCGCGAGCGGCCTCAGGCCCCGCTCGCGCATCAGGGCGGCCAGCCGCTGCTCGAAGGCCGTACGCGCCGCGTCGGTCAAGTCGAACCGCACGTGGCAGTGGGTGTGCTCCACCTCGATGACGCGCGCGGGCAGGGGGGAGCCGAAGCCGTCGATGTGCAGCGTCGCGCGCGCTCCGGCTACGGCGTCGTTCCACCCCTCAAGCGCGGCGCCGCCGACGGACAGGTTGCGCAGGCGGCCGGAGCGGTCGCCCGACGGGGTTTCGATCCGCACGCGCAGGTCGGCCTCATAACGGGGCTGCCGGCGGCGGTCCACCTCGGTCATGGAGGTGCGGACGACCCGGATCAGGACGCTGCGCAGGTCGTCGATGCCCTGCGAGACCTCGTCGGCGACGACGCGCACCTCGTCCGCGCGGTTGCCGGTGGCGCCGGCCTCGCGCGAGACCTCGGCGATGCGGCTCGACACCTCCTGCGCGGCCGACGCCGTGTCGTTGACGTTGCGGCTGATTTCCTGCGTGGCGGCGGCCTGTTCCTCCATCGCGGCGGCGATGGCGGCGGCGACGTGGTCCACCTCGGTGATGCTGCCGGTGATGGTGCCGACGGCGGAGACCGCGCTGTCCGTGACCGCCTGGATGTCGGCGATCTGCTGGGCGATCTCCTCGGTGGCCTTGGCGGTCTGGTTCGCGAGGTTCTTCACCTCCGACGCGACGACCGCGAAGCCCTTGCCGGCCTCGCCCGCACGGGCCGCTTCGATGGTGGCGTTCAGCGCCAGCAGGTTGGTCTGGCTGGCGATGTTCTGGATCAGCAGGGCCACGTCGCCGATGCGGGTGACCGCGTTCGACAGGGATTCGATGGTGGCGCGCGCCTCCCCGCCGCTGTCCACGGCGCGGCGCGTGATCGCGCTGGCTTGGGCGACCTGGGTGCCGATCTCGCGGATGGAGGAGGCCAGCTCGTCGGTCGCCGAGGCGACGGTCTGGGCGTTGCGGAGCGCCTGCTCCGCGGCGGCGGCCACGGACTGGCTGTTCAGGCCGACCGCCCCGGCGGACTGGGCCATCGCCCCGGCGTTCGTCTCCATGCGCTGGGTGCGTTCGGCGACCCGGTCGACGGCGTTGCGGGTCTCGCGCTCGACGGTCGCGGCCATGCTCTCCAGGGCGGCGCGCTTGGCGGCTTCGGCCTGCTCGCGCTGGCGCTCCTGGTCGGCGTGCATCGTCTGGTTCTCAAGGCCATTGGCCTTGAAGACCTCCACCGCGCGGGCCATCTCGCCGATCTCGTCCCGGCTGGCGGCACGCGGCACGGACAGGGCGTAGTCGCCGCCGGACATGCGCTTCATGACGGCGGTCAGGTCCCCGATGGGCCGCACCACGCGCCCGATCACCACGACGATTCCGATCAACACCATGCCGGCCCCGATGGCGAGCAGCAGCCAGGAGGTCAGCCGCGCGGCTTCGTAGTCTTTCCGCGCCTCGGCATAGCTTTCGCCCGCCACGCGGACCTGCAGGTCGATCAGGCTGCCGATGCGGTCGGTGACGGGGTCGATGGTCTGGTACAGCTCCTTGCGGACGAAGGCGTCGAGGCCGGCGGCGTCCTTGGCGCGCAGGATGCGGGTCAGCCGGTCCACCGCCTCGTCCGCCTTGGTCATCAGGGGCTTGATCTGCTCGACCAGCTTGACTTCCTCATCCACGAGGAAGGTGGCGAGATAAGCCTTCCAGCGCGCGCGGATGTCGCCCCTGGCTTTCTCCACCGACGTCAGGCTCTCGTCCCACGAGAAATTGCCGTTGCGGGCCTTGTGGGAGGCATCGACGATGTAGACGGCGTAGGCGTCGGAAATGACCTTCAGGTCGCGCAACGGAACGACGCGATCCTCATAGACGGACCGCAGGCCGGCGTCCGCGTTGTGCAGCGCCCGCAGGCCGATCAGGTCGCTGAGCGCGAGAAGACCACCGAGAAGTGCGAGGACGGACAGAAGAACAGCCTTGATCGTGATCCGCATCGAAGAAATCCCCTTCCGCGCGACGGGGTGGCCGTCGCTCAACCGGCACACAGTCGGCGGGGAGGATAATTCGAATGCGCTCGAAAATCCCTAAAAAATGTAAGTTTTGTGACAGGGCTTGCCGCATGTCCTTCGGGCGGCCGGCGACAGGGTCGCGTGCCGGCCGCCCGTGCCTCTCAGTGGACCTTCACCTCGTTGCCGCGGTCCTTGCGGTAGACGTGCACGTGATAGGCCGCCATCGGGTTGCTCTCGACATAGTCGATCAGGCGGCGTTCCAAGTCCGGCGTGGCGTTGCGGATCAGCATCTGCCAGGCGGGCTCCATGGTCGCGCGCCGGGTCTCGTCGTGCGGCAGCATGATGAAGCCGGCCCACTCCGGGCGAAAGTCGGCCAGATAGCTTTCCGCGTAGTGCCGCATCATGGCCGCGTCGTTGACGCTCACGGTTTCCATATTTTCGAAGCAGACACGAAGCTGCATGTCCCGTCTCCCTCGCGCAGGCGATGTCCTTTGCAACGGATATGAGCGTGAAGGAGGAGCGTCGCCACTATCCGATGGATATGGGACCCAGCCAAAGGGCATGAAGAAACCCCCTTTCCCGCGCGAGGGAAAGGGGGCTCCAAGTCATTGGCGGATAGGAGAGGGACCCGGCCACCGGGCCTTTCGCGGCGATGCACCGCGTCCGGCATAGTCTGGAACAGACCCGGCGGCTGTCCTCAACCGAACTTATAACTGATGCCGTATCCGCCGCGCGGGTAGTCCCACAGAATATTTTCCTTGTCCTGGCAGATGACGCGGCAGGTGCCGCATTCCAGGCAGCCGTCGGTGACCAGCGTGACCGAGCCCGCGTCGTTCTTCGAATAGCAGGCGGCCGGGCAGCAGAAGGTGCAGGCCTGCGATTGGCAGGTCTTGCACTCCGCCTCGCTCCGGATCTGGATGTGCGGGCGGCCGTCGTCGACGATGTAGCGGTTCTGGTACAGCTTCTCTTCGATCTTGACGATGATGCTCATCGCACGGCCCTCACCAGCTTGATTGCGTCGCCGACCAGCCCGAGAACCGAGCGCTTCTTGACGAAGGACTTCATGATCTCCTTTTCCTTCGTCCGCTTGTCGACGCTGTCCACGGTGAACCAGTTGTGGGCGGCGGCGGTCAGCGTGTCGGGATAGGCGCCGAAGAACTGCTTGTTCTCGTGCATGATGCCCGGCAGGTTCCGGTACTTCTTCAGGTCCTTCATGACGAAGCTCTCATCAAGCTTCGACTTGTAGGCGGCGAGGTTGGCGGCGCTGTAGTCCTTGCCGGCCTGCTTCAGCTCGATCACCGTCTCCGCCGCCATGCGGCCGGACGCCATGGCGAGGTTGGAGCCCTCGCGGTGGGCGGCGTTGTTGAAATGGGCGGCGTCGCCGACCACCATCCAGCCGTCGCCGTAGAGCTGCGGAACCGCCTTGTAGCCGCCTTCCGGGATCATGTGGGCGGCGTATTCCTTCATCTCCGCGCCCTCGATCAGGGGCTTGATGACGGGGTGGTTCTTCAGATCCTCCAGCATCTTGTACGGCGGGCAGGAGCCGTGCTTGAAGTCCGAGATCAGGCAGCCGATGCCGATGGTCAGCGATTCCTTGTTCGTGTACAGGAACGCCGTGCCGACCATGCCCTTGGTCACCTTGCCCATGATCTCGATGACCACGCCCTCGTCGCCCTTCAGGCCGAAGCGCTGCTGGATCAGCTCGGGATCGATGAACAGGATTTCCTTGACGGCCAGCGCCACGTTCTCCGGCGCCAGTTCCTGCTGGTAGCCGGCGCGCTTGGCCAGCAGCGCGTTCACGCCGTCGGCCATGATGACCACGTCGGCGTGGATCTCCCCGCCCTCGCGGTCGGTGCGCACGCCGATCACCTTGCCCGACGCGTCGCGGATCAGCTCCGTCACCGTGGTCTCGCAGATCTGCAGGCCGCCGGCCTCGCGGATCTTCTCGGAGAACCACTTGTCGATGTTGGCGCGGATGATTGTGTAGCGGTTCGGCGTCTCGGTGTTGAAGGCGTCCGACCGGTAGTTGGTGCCGATGTAGTTGTCGTCGCCCAGCAGCCAGATGCGCTGTTCGATGATGTGGCGCTCGGTCGGGCAGTCCTCCCGGAAGTCCGGGATGATCTTCTCCAGCTCGTGGGCGTACATGATGCCGCCCTGGACGTTCTTGGCGCCGGGATACTCGCCGCGCTCGATCTGCAGCACGTTGAGGCCCTGCTTGGCCAGCGTGTAGGTCGCCGCGTTGCCGGACGGGCCGGCACCGATGACGATGGCGTCGAACTTTTCGACCATGGTCTTTGGGCTCCTTATCGTCCGGAAATCAGCCGGCCAGCCGGTTGACCGACAGGCGCTTGCCGAAGGCGTCGGTCAGGGCGGGCAGGATGGTCAGCGCGTCGCCGACCAGCCCCAGATGGGCGAAGTCGAAGATCGGCGCGTTGGCGTCGGTGTTGATCGCCAGGATCAGGTCGGACTTCTCCATGCCGACGCGATGCTGGATCGCGCCGGAGATGCCGGCGGCGATGTACAGCTTCGGGCGCACGGTCTTGCCGGTCTGCCCGACCTGCCGGTCGTTCGTGGTCCAGCCGGCCTGCACCAGCGGGCGCGTCACGCCCACCTCGGCGCCCAGCACCTTGGCGAGGTCGAAGGCCAGCTTCAGGTTTTCCGGCTTGCCCAGGCCCTTGCCCGCCGCGACGATGATGTCGGCGTAGGCGAGCTGCGCCTCGTTCTGCTCGCGGTCGGCGATGAAGCTCAGCACCTTGGTGATGACGTCGTCCTCGCGCAGGCTCGGGAACACCTCCACCACGCGGCCGGTGCGGCTGTCGTCGCGATCCGGCATGGACATGACGCGCGGGCGCACGGTCGCCATCTGCGGACGGTAGGCCAGCGTCTGGATGGTGCAGAGCAGCGTGCCGCCGAAGGTCGGGCGCGTGGCCGCCAGCGAGCGGTTGTCCATGTAGATGTCGAGTTCGGTGCAGTCGGCGGTCAGGCCGGTCGCCAGGGTGGTGGCGATGGCGCCCGCCAGGTCGCGGCCCAGCGTGGTGGCGCCCAGCAGCACGATCTCCGGCTTGTAGGTGTTGACCACGTCGGTCATCACCCGGCAGTACGGGTCGGTGCGGTAGTCGGCCAGCGCGGGGTCGGCAACCTTGTAGACCACGTCGGCGCCGTAGGTGAAGGCGTCGGCGCAGATCGCGTTCAGCGCGGGGCTGTCGGCGCCCAGCACCACGGCGCCGACCTCGACGCCCAGCTTGTCGGCGAGCTTGCGGGCTTCGCCCACCAGCTCCCACGACACGGAATGGACCGCACCGCGCTCCTGCTCCACGATCACCCAGATGCCCTTGTATTCCTTCAGGTGCTCGGGGAGCTGGAACTTGCGTCCCTGCGGCTTGCTTGGTTCGCTCATCGACGGATACTCCGGCGTGTGTTCAGGGGACGGCGCGTCACAGCCCGGCGGCAGCGCGGGCGAGCAGCTCGTCGGCGAGTTTCGGCTGGGCGCCGAAGATGGCGTCCACGGCGGCGGCGGCCTGCGCCTGCGCGCTGGTGTCGCCCGCCCCGTCCGGAAGAGTGATCATCTGGGCCTTTTCGGCGCGCGGCTTCGGCACGAAGACCTTCGACACCACGGTGGGCGAGCCCTTCAGCCCGACCTTCGTCTCGTCGGCGCCGGTGGTGTCCTTGCTCCAGGTCTTCAGGCCGTAGCGGGCGGCCCGGAACATGTCGTCCATCTTGCCGAAGCGGATGGAGTTCGTGCCCTCCAGCATCGTGATCATGCAGGGCAGTTTGGTCTTCAGCACCTGCACGCCGCCTTCCGCGCGGCGGTGCACGACGATTTCCTTCGCCGCCTCGTCGATCGCCTCGATCTTCGCGATGTAGGTCAGCTGCTGGAAGCCCAGCCGCGTCGCGATGCCGGGGCCGACCTGGGCGGTGTCGCCGTCGACCGTCTGCTTGCCGCAGAAGACCAGATCGACCGGCTGCTCCTCCGACAGTTTCCTGATCGCGGAGGTCAGCGCGTAGGACGTCGCCAGCGTGTCCGAACCCGCGAACTTGCGGTCGGTCAGCAGGACCGCGTCGTCGGCGCCCAGCGACAGCGCCTTGCGCAGGGACGTTTCGGCCATCGGCGGCCCCATGGTCAGGACGGTGACGCGCGCGCCGGTCCGGTCCTTGATCCGCAGCGCCTCCTCCAGCGAGAAGAGGTCGAAGGGGTTGATGATGGCCGGGACGCCCTGACGCATGATCGTGTTCGTCACGGGGTGGATGCGAATCTGGGCGCTGTCGGGCACCTGCTTGATACAGACAACGATGTGCATCCCGGTCTCCTAGCTGTCCGCCGCTCGTCCACCGGAGCGGCGATGGTCTTACCAGCAAGCCCCGTGCCAGCTTTGTGCAAGTGCGGTAGAGTATTGATATTGCGTGATATTTGGCGCGATGTGCGGCTTGTCGCAAAGACGACAAACGAATCCGATGTCGGCTTCGTTACAGCGGGGGCATCGCCCGCCATTGCCCAAAAAAGAAACCGCCGCCCGGAGGAACGGGCGGCGGTTCAATGTGGTGGCAGGTTTAAATCCCCTCTCCCGCCGGAGGCGGGCGAGGGGATTTGAGGCAACCTTCTGGTCAGGGCACCGGCAACAAGGCCTCCAGCGGGACGAAGCGGTCGGCCATCTTGCGCGCTTCCTCCTTGTGGACCTTGAAGGTCTTCTCGGCGATGGCGTTGGACACCACGAAGTCGTGATAGGCGCGTTCCAGGTGCGCGCGGTAGCGGGCGGCCATGCCCTCGTCGTCCAGGGACTCAAGGCCGGTGTCGGCGGCCAGATAGTCGTGAAAGCGTTGCAGGATGTGCAGGCGGTTCACGTTGACCACGCGCTGTTCGTAGGTGACGCCGAGGAAGCGCAGGAAGTCCTCCGCGGTCTCCAGATCCTCCAGATCGTCCTTGAAGCTCATGGCGGGGGTCCTTTCCCTTCAGATGACGTAATGATCGGCGAGGCTGTCGGCGGTCCCGCCGCAGCCTTCCTGGTCGCACTGGTTGCCGCAGGCGGCGCAGGCCACGCCGTCCAGGGCGATGTCGCTGAGCGGTGTGAGGCGCGCGGCCTCGGCAGCCGTGTGGGCCTCCAGCCGGGCCTCGATCCGGTTGATGTGGTCGATCAGGCAGGCGATCGCCTTGCCGACCGGGTCCGGCATCAGGTGGTGATCCAGGTCGATGCCGTGGGCGGCCAGATGGCGCTGAGTGTCGGGGCGGACGACGCGGCCGGGGATGCCGACCACCGTCATGCCGTCCGGCACGTCCTTGGTGACGACCGAGTTGGCGCCGACGCGTCCATTCTCGCCCACGGTGATCGGCCCGAGGATCTTGGCGCCGGAGCCCACCAGCACGCCGTCCTTCAGCGTCGGGTGGCGCTTGCCCTTGTTCCAGGAGGTGCCGCCCAGCGTCACCCCGTGGTAGAGCGTCACGTCGTTGCCGATCTCCGCCGTCTCGCCGATCACGACGCCGGCGCCGTGGTCGATGAAGAAGCGGCGGCCGATGGTCGCGCCGGGATGGATGTCGATGTTGGTGAAGGCGCGCGCCAGATAGGACAGGAACCGCGCCGGCCAGCGCAGGCCCCGCTTCCAGGCGGCGTTCGCCAGGCGATGGACGGCCAGCGCGTGGATGCCGGGGTAGCAGGTCAGCACGTCCAGCACGTTGCGCGCCGCCGGGTCACGGTCGAACACGCAGGCCACATCCTCGCGCAGCAAGCTCCAAAGGCCGGGATCTTTCATAGCGAGATCCGCCAAGGGAATATCCGGTTCGGTGTCGATGGCGGCCATGGCTGCATCCTCCGGTGGCTCTAGCGTCGGGCCGCGGCGTCGCGGTGGAAGGCGCGCAACTCGTCCGGCGTGGGCGCCCGTTTGGCGCGGGTGGCGAGCGCGCGGACCAGCGGCAGGACCGCCTGGGCCGTCGCGTCGTCGCAGGCCAGCCCGAGCTGCCCGCAGGCCATCTTCACCGCGGCCGTGCCGGAATGCTTGCCCAGCACGATGCGGTGCTCGCGCCCCACCTCGGCCGGGTCGAAATTCTGGTAGGTGGCGCGGTCGCGCAGCAGGCCGTCCACATGGATGCCGGCCTCGTGCGTGAAGACCGCGTCGCCGACGATGGACTTGTTGACCGCCACCGGCCGGTTCGACGCACGCTCCACAAGGTCCGAAATCGGACCGAGCATCCGCGTGTCCACGCCGGTGTCGAGCCCGTAGAGCACCTTCAGCGACACCACCACCTCCTCAAGCGGGGCGTTGCCGGCGCGCTCGCCCAGGCCGTTGACGGTGGTGTTGACGTGGGTCGCCCCGCCCAGCACGGCGGCCAGCGAGTTGGCGTTGGCAAGCCCCAGGTCGTCGTGGGAATGGATCTCGATCTCCAGGTCGGTGGCCCGGCGCAGCCTTTCGATGCAGGCGCGCGTCTGGAAGGGATCGAGCACGCCCAGCGTGTCGGCGAAGCGGAAGCGGCGGGCACCGGCGTCTTGCGCGACCGTCGCAGCGGCGATCAGGAAGTCCATGTCGGCGCGCGACGAGTCCTCGCCCCCCAGGCTGACCTCCAGCCCATGGTCGCGCGCCTGCTTGACCTTGCGCTCGATCTCGGCGAGCGCCCAGGCGCGGCTGCGCTTCAGCTTCTTGGTGATGTGGATGTCGGAGACGGGCATCGACAGGTTGACGAAGCCGACGTTGCAGCTCAGCGCCGCTTTCAGGTCGGTGTCGTGCATGCGGCACCAGACCATCAGCCGGGCCTTCAGCCCCAGCGAGGCGACGGCGCGGATGCCTTCGCGCTCCTCCTCGCCCATGGCCGGGATGCCGACTTCCAGTTCCGGAACGCCGGCCTGGTCGAGGGCGCGGGCGATGGCGATCTTCTCGTCGAGCGTGAAGGCCACGCCGGCCGTCTGTTCCCCGTCGCGCAGCGTCGTGTCGTTGATGATGGCGGAACCGCTTCGCAGCATGGTCGTGCCCTCGGTGCAAGAGCGTCGCGATGGTGCCCCCTCCCTAACCCTCCCCCGCTGGCGCAGGGGAGGGGACTGCCGCCGCTCTGCCCCTTCCACCGCAAAGCGGGGGAGGGATGGGGAGGGGTCCGGGAGGTGTGTCGCAGACCGGGCCGGGGAACCTCGTCCCGGCGGGTGTCGTCGGGCGGGTTGCCGGGGCGAAGGCCCGGCCCGGCCTGCGATCTCGGTGTTAGGAATAGACCTCGTTACGAATAGACCGGTGCGAACTGCTTCTTGCCGCCCTCCTGCGCCCAGTAGGGCGACAGGGAGCGCAGCTTGGCGATGATGCCGGGGACCACCGCGATCACACGGTCGATCTCGTCCTCGGTCGTGTCGCGCGACAGGGAGAAGCGCGTGGCGCCGTGCGCGGCGGTGTAGGGCACGCCCATGGCGCGCATCACATGGCTCGGCTCCAGCGATCCCGAGGTGCAGGCCGAACCGGAGGACGCGGCGATGCCGGCCTCGTTCAGCAGCAGCAGGATGGCCTCGCCCTCAATGTATTCGAAGGCGATGTTGCAGGTGTTGGGCAGCCGGTTGTCCGGGTTGCCGGTAACGAAGCAGGCGGGAACGGCGGCCAGGATTGCCTTTTCCAGCTTGTCGCGCAGCGCCTTCACCCGGGTGTTCTCGTCGTTCATGTGGAACAGCGCGAGCTGCGCCGCCGCCCCCAGACCGACGATGCCCGGCGCGTTCTCCGTGCCGGCCCGGCGCGAGCGCTCCTGGTGGCCGCCGCGCAGCATCGGGCGGAAGCGAAGGCCGCGCTTCACGTAGAGCGCGCCGATGCCCTTGGGCGCGTGCAGCTTGTGGCCGGACAGCGACAGCATGTCGATGGCGCTGTCGGCGAGCTTCATCGGAATCTTGCCGACCGCCTGCACCGCGTCGGTGTGGAACACCGCACCCACGGCCTTGGCAAGCTTCGCCAGCTCCTCGATCGGGAAGATCGTCCCCGTCTCGTTGTTGGCCCACATGATGGAGACGATGGCGACGTCCTCGGTCAGTGCCGCTTTGTAGGCGTCGAGGTCCAGGTTGCCCTTGCCGTCCACGCCGATGCGGTGGACGGTGTAGCCGCGCTTCTTCTCCAGATAGTCGCACAGCGCCAGGACGGCGGGGTGTTCGACCACGCTGGTGACGATGCTGCGCTTTTTCGGGTAGGCCTCCAGCGCCGACAGGATCGCGGTGTTGTCGCTTTCCGTGCCGCCGGAGGTGAAGACGATCTCGCTGTCGTGGCCAGCGCCCAGCAGGGCCTGGACCTGCTTGCGCGCCCATTCGATCTTGCCGCCGACTGCCGCGCCGAAGGCGTGCATGGAGGAGGGGTTGCCGAACTGCTCCGTGAAGAGCGGCAGCATCTCCTTCAGGATTTCCGGATCGACGCGCGTCGTGGCGTTGTTGTCGAGGTAGATGCCTTGTTGGGAAATGGGCTGCGTCATGGCGTTACGCTCCCGCCGGCATGAGGGAGGCGGGCTTGACGCGGACGAACTCGCCCAGCGCCTCGACCAGCTTGGCCTGCACGCCCATCATGGTGCCGGCCGACTGCGAGCATCCGGAGCAGGCGCCGGTCAGGCGGACGTAGATGTCCTTGCCGTCGATGTCCACCAGCTCCACGTCGCCGCCGTCGCGCTGGATCTGCGGGCGCAGTTCCTCAATGGCGACCATGATCTTCTGCATGCGCTGCACGTTGGTGAGCTTCGGCGCGGCAACCGGGGCTTCGGCCTTCGGTTGCAGCGGCTTGATCGCGTCGAGGCCGACGGTGCCCGGCGGGTGCGCCTTGGGGGCAGCCAGCGCGCCGGTTTTGGCGAGCACCGCCTCCAGCACCTCCTCGATCTTCTCGTGGCAGGTCTGGCAGGAGCCGCCGGCCTTGGTGTAGTGGGTGACCTCTTCCAGCGTGGTCAGGTTGTTCACGGTCACCGCGCGCTCGATCATCGCCGCGTCGATGCCGAAGCACTTGCAGACCAGCTCGCCTTCCTCGTGGTCGTCGACCCACTCCTCGCCCTTGTAGTTGGCGATTGCGGCGCGCAGAGCCTCGGCGCCCATGACCGAGCAGTGCATCTTCTCCGGCGGCAGGCCGCCCAGATACTCCGCGATGTCGCGGTTGGTGACGACGAGCGCCTCGTCCACCGTCTTGCCGATGATCATCTCCGTCAGCGCCGACGAGGACGCGATGGCCGAGCCGCAGCCGAAGGTCTGGAACTTCGCCTCTTCGATGATCTGCGTGTCCGGGTTGACCTTCATCATCAGCTTCAGGGCGTCGCCGCAGGTGATCGACCCGACCTCGCCCACGGCGTTCGCCTCATCCAGCGCGCCGGCGTTCTTCGGGTTGAAGAAGTGTTCCTTGACCTTGTCGGTGTAGTTCCACATGACGCCTTGCCTTTCCCGCGTGACCGGGTGGGGGAGAGTGTTCGCTTCAAAGCGGATTTCGATCCGCTTAGGACCGCGACGGCGGGCCCGGACGCCCATGCGTCCGAAGCCCGGCCGGCGCGTGAGGCCGTTTGAATCTAAAGCGAACGGAAGTTCGCTTTAGTGCGTGGTGCCGCAGCCGGACGGGGACGCGGAGGCGCAGCTTCCGCCCGGTCCGGCCGAGAAGGACTTGCCGCAGCCGCAGGTGCTGGCCGCGTTCGGGTTGTCGAACTTGAATCCGGAGCCTTCGACCCCCTCGACGAAATCGACCACGACGCCGGTCAGGAAGGGCTGGCTGCTGGCATCCACGAAAATCTTCACGGCGCCGAATTCCAGAACCGCATCGTCCTCGCCGGCCTCGGCTTCCAGGCCCATCTGGTACTTCATCCCGGCGCAGCCGCCGTCGGCCACCGCGATGCGCAGTCCCGCGGCCGCGCCGCCGGACTTCGCCAGAACACGCTCCAGGGTGTTCACCGCCGCATCCGTCAGGGTCACCATGTCTGCCCCTCCAAAAGCTCCGTCGGACGTGCCGACCGATCCTGGCTGGGAAAAATGCAAACGGCGGGCCAACTCGTAAGGCGTTGAAAAAGAACGATTGTCAGGGATCGAGTGCTGGCGCGTTCCCGACAATTGTCGGTTCGACACCTTGTCAGGTTTGCGACACCTGCGACGAAAGGACGCATAAATAAAGTAGGGGCTTTCGTGAAAGCGGGTGGAGTCCCATACAAAAGTCGTCGGTCGGGCGGACTGTGGCGAACAACAACGGAAGGGGGCGGCGATGGACCGGCCGATCGAGTTGCGGGTTTCCGACGGGCGCATGGCCTTTGGCGACGTGCCGGAGCACATCGACGAGCGGCTGAGGGCGGCGGTGCAGTCCCGCGCCGAGCCGGCGGCCTGCGAGGCGCTGCTGTGGGAAGCGCACCGGATGGGGCCGCGCGTGCTGCCGGTCTTCTACGCGCTCTACAAATTCTACTTCAACCGCAAGCGGCTGGCGGATGCGGAGCGCGTGGCGCTGATCGGCCTGGAGGCCGCCGCGCAGGAGGGCGGCTTCCCCGCCGACTGGCACCGCATGCAGCCCGACAGCACCGACTGGACGAGGGAAGGGCCGCAGCGCTTCGCCCTGTTCACCCTGAAGGCGTTGGCCTTCATCAACCTGCGCCGTGAACGGCTGGCGGAGGCGCGGGCCATTCTCGCCAAGCTGGGGGAGATCGACCCGCTGGACCAGGTCGGCTACGGCGTGATCGCGTCGCTGGCGCGGGGCGTGATGGAGGAGTGAATGGGCGGACGGAGCGCATCCCGCACAGGCATGCGCCCCGTCCGGACCATACGTGGCCGAGGAGACGGTCAGGCGGCCCGGATGCTGGAAAGGAAGCGCTCAACTTCCCGACGCAAGTTGTCGGACTGTTGGGACAGTTCCTGCGCCGCGTTCAGCACTTGGCTCGCCGCGGTCCCGGTCTGCCCGGCGGCCTGGGTGACCTGGATGATGTTCGACGAGACCTCCTCGGTCCCGCGCGCCGCTTCCTGAACGTTGCGTGCGATCTCGCTGGTGGCCGCGGTCTGCTCTTCCACGGAACTGGCGATGCTGGTCGCGACTTCGTTGATCAGCCCGATGGTGCGGCCGATGCCCTGGATGGCGTCCACCGCGTTTCCGGTGACCTGCTGCATGGCCGCGACCTGGGCGGAAATGTCCTCCGTCGCTTTCGCGGTCTGGTTCGCGAGGCTTTTCACTTCCGACGCGACCACGGCGAACCCCTTGCCGGCTTCTCCGGCGCGTGCCGCTTCGATCGTGGCGTTCAGGGCGAGGAGGTTGGTCTGGCTCGCGATGTTGTTGATCAGGCTGACGACCTCGCCGATCCGCTGCGCCGCGTCGGCGAGGCTGCTGACCGTTCCGTTGGTCTCTTCGGCTTCGTGCACGGCCTGTCCGGCGATGGTGCTCGACTTCGTGACCTGGGAGGAAATGTCGCGCAGCGTCGACGACATTTCTTCCGTCGCCGAGGCGACCGTCTGGACGTTGGCCGAGGTCTGTTCCGCCGCAACCGCCACGGCGCCGGACTGCCGGCTCGACTGATCGGCGATTGCCGCCATGTCCTGGGCGGTGCTGTTGAGAAGGTCGGCGGCCGTCTTCACCGTGTTCAGGGTATGGACGACGTTCGATTCGAACCCCTGGACGAGGCTGTTGATGGACGCGGCCCGGCGTTCCTTGGCCGCCTGTTCATTGGCCTGCTCTCCGGCGAGGCGGTCGGCTTCGATGGCGTTGCGCTTGAACACCTCCACCGTCTGGGCCATGGCGCCGATTTCGTCCTTGCGGTCCAACCCGACGACGGACGTGGTCCGGTCGCCGCTGGCCAGCTTGGTCATGACCGTCGTGATCTCCTTGATGGGGGCGGCGATCCCGCGGGTCAGCAGCCAGCACATGGCCGCGGCGATGAGGCCGGCCGCCATCGCTCCGAAACCCGTCACGGTGAAGGTCGTGGAAAAGGCCGCGTTCTGCTGCTCCGACCTTGCGGCCAGGAGGTCTGATTCGACCTTGGAAATCTCCGCGACCTTGGCGCGCAGGGCGTCCATCGATTGCTTCCCGGCAGCACCGGCTTCCATGGCGCGTGCTTGCTCCTGGGTCGCGGGCTTCCCCATGAGCGCGATTTCCTTGCCCGCGATGTCGTTCATCCACGTCTTGGCGATGCGATCCAGGTCGGCCAGACGAGTTTGCTGGGCGGCGTTGTCCGAGGTCAGGTCCTTGACGTGGGAAAGCGCCTTCTCATAGGCGCTCTGCCCGGCTCGGAAGGGAGCCAGGAACTTTTCATCTCCGGCCAGCAGATACCCGCGCACCCCCGTTTCCTGGTCCACCATGGATGCCATCAAGGCGTCCATGGTCTTCAGCACCTCATAGGTGTGGATCGTCCATCCGTTGCTTTTTTGGATGAAGGACACTTGCCACCATGTCACCGCGCTGACGCCTGCCGTCACGGCGATCACAAAGGCGAAGGCCGCAAGCAGCTTCTTGAGGATGCTCAAGTTGTAAAAAAAGTTCACCAGCGCAACTCCTGAAGACAGGTTGTTGCGCTATGCTATGCGCATGAATGTTAAACATTGCTTTCTGGTGATGGGCCGAGCGCTCCCGCCAAGCCGTGAAAGCGTCCCGTCGCTGTGATACGGTTGGAAAATGATGGCTTCCATCATTTTCCAACCGTAAAGCCCGGCAGATCAATGCGTTAGCATTGATCGAAAGGGTCATGCCGGCGGCGCCTTCAGGTGCCGACGGTATGACATCGTGGATCGTGCGCCTTCGTGGCGGACGATCACTCCGCCGCGCCGAAACACACCGCTTCGGCGCCGCAGTCGCGGCACAAGGGGGCGCCGCAGGGGATCAGGCCGTCCCGCGCGCAGAGATACCGGTAGAAGAAGGTCTTCCAGTGGGTGCCCGTCGGGTTCAGAGCGGCCAGCGGTTCGAAGTGGCGTTCCATCAGCGCGGCGAGGTGCCGGGGGCCGGCGAGGCCCAGGTCCTGCCACAGGGCGCCGTCGTCCAGCGCCGCCCGCGCGATGATCGCGGCCAGCCACTCCTCTTCCTCCACGCCCAGCGAACGGTGGGTGAGCAGGAGGGCGGCGATATCAGTGGCCTCGCTGCGCAGCAGCGCCGGCAGGGGCGCGGGGGATAAATCCGGGACCGGCATGCCGGTGTCGAGCGTGCCGGGAAAATACTTGTCGAGAAGGCGCGTCAGCGTGACGTCGGGAAGGCCGAGCGCGCCCGGTGCCACCGTCCAGCGACGGGCCAGGATGCAGGCGAACAGATGCGCGTCGAAGACGTTGCAGCGGCCTTGCCGGTCAGCCAGCCAGCGGTACAGAACGACGGTTTCGCCCGCCCCCGGCGGGGCGGCGTGCAGGATGCCCATGGCGTCCTCCGGGGGCGGATGCGAAGGATCAAGCCGCTTGCGGCAGGTTGGTGATGCAGCTCTTGGAGCAGACCTTGGCGCAGCTCTCGCAGCCGACGCAGTTGCCGCCGTTCTTGATGCTCATGACCTTCTTCTCGGCCTCGTCGTCGAAGGCGTCCACGATGTCGCCGTCTTCGGTGATGCCGATCAGCTCCAGCACGTCGCGGCCACACACCTTGAAGCAGCGGCCGCAGCCGATGCACTGCTTCTGGTCGATGTTTTCCACGAACTTCGGCGTCCAGGCGGCGCCGCCGCGGGTGGTGCCGGTCACGAACTCAGCCATAGGTCACTCCTCGGTGATGACTTTTGTTGGAAATAAACGGGGGATGTTCAGGCGGACGCCTTCTCCAGCGCCTTCAACGCGGCGCGTTTTTCCGTCAGCGTCTTGTAGGCGTCGTAAGTCTCCTGCGCGACCTGCAGGATGTTCTGCCAATTCTGGGGCAGCTCCTCGGACAGGTCGTGCAGGTCCATCTTCTTCTGGGTGGCGCGAGCGTTGAGCTTCTTGATCTCGTCCTTCAGCGCCTCGATGTCGCTCATGTCGGGAACCTCAAAGATCGGCGACTTCGGGATATTTCCGGATCAGCGCGACCGCCTCCTCGACGATCTTGGCGCCGTCGGCGGCCAGCTTCTCCAGCGAGGGGAAGCCGAAGCGGTGCACGTCGCGCAGGTGCTTCGACACCACGACCAGGCGGCCTGTGGTCAGCACCATGCGGCCGAAGCCCTCGTGGCTCATCTTCATGATGGGGGAGGCGATGTGGCCGGTCAGCTTCTCCACCGTGATGCCCACGGCCTTGTAGAAAAGCTCCAGCCGCCACAGCGTGTCGGGGTCCGGGTCGCCCATGATCGGGATGGCGGCGCGGGCCTCCTTGTCCAGGATGAAGGGGGCGAGGATCTGCTCGTCGGTCTTGCCTTCCCAGGCGCCGTAGCTGTCCTCCGCGCGGAACAGCATGACCAGGGTCTTCAGATAGGTTTGGGCGAGATCGCCATCGGCCGTTTTCTCTGCGGGGGCGACGGTGCTGTCGGCCATGGTCTCAATCCTCCTCGTCGAACGCGAACTCTTGTGGCTGGCCGGCGTTCAGCGCCTTGCGCAGCCAGGGCGGCGGGTTGCCGTTGATGGTCTCGACCAGCCGGTCGAGCAGGGCGGTGATGCTGTCGGTGGCCTCCACCTTCACGGGGTGGATCTTCTTCGCCACGACGCGGGCGGCGGCCGAGGCGCCGATGGCCGACAGGTAGACGATGGCGACGTCCGCCAGTGCATCCAGCTTCGGGACCAGCTTGTCCTCGTTGCCGTCCTCGAACATCGAGCCGCCGAACTGACAGGTCTCGACCATCGTGTAGCCGGCCTTGTCGACCTCATAGATCACGATGTTCTTGGCCCAGCCGAAATGCGCGTCGACGTGCTGCATGTCCTGGGTGCAGAAAGCGACCTTCATGGATCCTCCTCTGGGCGGTTTGTCGCCCACCAAACTCAGCCGGCGCTGCATCCGCATGACCCGCCCCCGCACTGGTGGCCGTGATCCCCGCAAGGGCCTTCGCCGTGGACCTCGCCGTGATGGTCGTGATCCATTTCGCGGGACAGGAACAGGTTGCCGATGTCGAACAGCAGGTCGCGGGTGCCGCGGTAGCCGACGTTGACCTTCAGCCCGGCGCCCAGACGGTCGAACATCGGCAGGCCCATCCGGTGCAGCGGCACGCCGATGCGCGCTGCCCCCATGCGGCCGTGCGAATTCGACACGATCAGGTCCGCGTCGCGGGCCAGCGTTTCCACGTCGGAATGGTCGCCGACCATCACGGTCGCGGCTTTCAGCTTTTCCAGGACCGCCGTCTGCGTGGGCGATACCGCGGCGATCACCTCAGCGCCCATGTCGCCGAGGAAGCTGGTGACCGCGTAGAGCAGGTCCGGCTCCAGCGCCACGGCGATGCGCTTGCGGCTGAAGAAGAAGTGCCCGTCGAGCATCGCGTCCACCAGCGTCTCGCGCTGGCGGCGCAGCTTCGCCGGCACCGGGCGGCCCGACAGCTCCGACAGCGTGCGGACGAGGCGGTCCGACGCTTCCAGACCGGTCAGCCGGTCGAAGAAGAGGGTGCGGACGTCGGTCTTCAGCTCCAGCGCCGCGGCGGCGACGCGCATGTGCTCGCCAATGCAGAGCGTCGCCTCCGACGCGCCCATGGCGGCGATCTGCTCCACCGTCACGCCGCCGATGGAGGTGGCGGTGAAGTCGCTTGGCTGGCGGCCCGACATCGACAGCGACAGGTCGGGCAGGAAGATCGGCGTCAGGCCGAAGGACACCATCAGGTCGCGCAGTTCCTCCACGTCGCCGGGCGACAGGTGGCAGCCCGCCAGGACATTGATCTGGCCCTTCACCGTCTCGGCGGAGGGCTGGACGACCTCCTCCACGATGCCGGTCACCGCGGCGGCGAAGCCGTCCTCGAACCCGCCGGAGAAGTCGGGCGTGCTGGCGAAGACCAGCTTCAGGTCGGCGAGCGCCGGGTTGCGTTGGCGGAACAGTGAATACTGGCCCTGCATGTCCTCGCCCTTGGTCTCGGTGACGCCGGTGGTGGCGACGCCGATCAGGGCGGGCGCGTTGCGCTCGTGAATGGTGCGGATCGCCTGTTCCAGGTTCTCGTAGCCGCCGAGGATGGTGGACACCTGATCCATGGCGGTGGTCTGGAGCGGGATCGCCTCGCGGAAGTGGCGGACCAGCAGGACGAGCCCGAAGGCCGTGCAGCCCTGCGACCCGTGGAACAGCGGCAGGCAGCGGTCCACGCCGAGGAAGGCGAGCGCGGCGCCCAGCGGCTGGCTCATCTTCAGCGGGTTGGTGGCGGCCGCCTTGGCGGAGTGGGGGAAGCGCTGGATGTTGCCCATGAGCGTTACGCCTCCCCCGCCTTGTTTTCCCAGGGAGCGGGCAGGCGCACCTGCCGCCAGATCGGGTTGGACAGCGTCTTGTCGATTTCCTCACACAGGTTGACGATGCCGTCGTAGCCCGCGTAGGCGGTGTGCCGTTCCTGGTTCAGGTCGAGCCACGGAACCTTGGCCTTCAGCGCGATGAACTGCGACCGGCCGCCGGACATCATGATGTCGGCCTCGCTGTCGCGCAGCATCCTGTAGATGTCCCGGGGCTTCAGGTCGTCCCACTGGTGGAACTCCTCGCCCTTCATCTTCTTGATGCGCTCCTTGTCCTCCTTGGTGGACTTCTTGGTGGAGGTGCCGACGATGGTCAGCCCGGCGCCTTCCAGTGCGCTGACCATCGACCAGCTCTTCACGCCGCCGGTGAACAGGAGGACGCGCTTGCCCTCGAAGCGCGGCTTGTAGGGCTCCAGGCGCCGCCACACGCGGCTTTCCTCGCGTGCGATGACGCCCTCGGCCCGGTCGATGATGGACTTGTCGGCGCCGCGCTCCACCAGCATGCGGGTCATGGTGCGCAGTGTGTCCGACATGTCCGACACGCCGTAGAAGGAGCCCTCGAAATAGGGGATGCCCCAGCGTTCCTGCATCTTGCGGCCGACGTTCACCAGCGCCTGCGAGCAGACCACCATGGTCAGCCGCGCGCGGTGCGCCTGCGCCACTTCGTTGTAGCGGCCGTCGCCGGAGATGCAGGAGAGCAGGCGGATGCCGATCTCCTCCAGCAGCGGCTTCACCAGCCACAGCTCGCCGGCGAGGTTGTATTCGCCGACGATGCAGATGTCGGTCGGGGTCGTGACCTCCGGCTCCACCGTGCCGATGACGTGGTCGAGCAGGGTCTCGCCGGCCAGCTTGTTGCCCAGGTTCTTCGACCCGACGAAGCCCGGCGCCATCACCGGGATCACCGGCTTGCCCAGCTTCTTCGTCGCGTATTTGCAGACCGCCTCGATGTCGTCGCCGATCATGGCGGGGACGCAGGTCTGGTAGACGAAGACGGCCGGCGGATCGTACTGCTGGACGATTTCCTTGATCGCCTTGTAGAGCTTCTTGTCGCCGCCGTGGATGATGTCGAGTTCCGACAGGTCGGTGGTGAAGCCCGTGCGGTAGAGCTGCGAGCCCGACGAGCGCGTGCCCCGGTTGTCCCACGAGTTGCCCAGGCAGGCGATCGGCCCATGCACGAGGTGGGCGGCGTCGGCGATCGGCTGCAACGCGATCATCGCGCCGTCATAGGCGCAGCCGCCGGCCGCGGCCCCCGGCTTCAGGGCCTTGCCGCAGCCCTTCTTCCGTTCCTTCTCCGACTTGGCTTGGTTGGTGGCACAACCCGGCTCGTTGAAGACGTCCTGGAGCTTTTCCTGGAGCATGTCCTTCTCCCGCCAAACGCCGACATCGGCATGCGTGGAAAGGCATATGCAGGGCGCGTGCCACCGGCTATGTGGCTGATTTTGCTTGATTGTCGCTTTGGGGCGGGCTGTGCGATAGCTGACAATGGCGCTGCATTGTCGGGTGTCGGACATGATACCCATTATTCCCTCTTCCAACTCCGCTGAGAGAGAGAAAGGGGATCGCCGGAAAGACAAGAGGATGGGGCGCATAGGCGCTAACTTAGCGGTTCGGAGCGGCCTGCCACGGACAGCTACCCTACCATCCCGTCATCCCCGCGAAGGCGGGGATCCAGCCAAATCAAGTGCTTAAACGCGAAATTTTCTGGATCCCCGCCTTCGCGGGGATGACGAAGGAAGAGGGACGGAAACCGAACTTAGTTACACATCCGCTAAAATTAGCGCCTGTGAGGATGGGGCGGGTATCCTAAAAACGCTGGTGCTTTGCGTTACGCTGAAAAATGTTCGTCAACGGCTCTTTGCAGTTCCTGCCATTGCTGGTTGTCTGATAAAGCTTTTTTGAGAATTTCGCGTAGTATGATCGTGTCTGATGATTCGACATTATCCCAATCAATGCTGTCGTATTTATGCTCATCCATGTCTGGATCTGTGGTTGCTTCAACTTCCTTAACCCACCATCGCACGATTTTGACGTAAACACCGAGAGCAAAAATCACATCAAATAAGGTAATTGGCGTTTTTCCGTCGTCTGCGACGATCCGGAATAGTTCGTGACCAATCTCATTTCTGATAGTGTAGAGGCGCTCAATTTCATGAAACTCATCGCTATCAATTGCATTTAGGCTATGAAACCAATGCATAGCAGCGCGAAATACCTCGTTTCCATGCTGTCCCGGCTGTCCGCGACCGTTTTCTTTTATTATTTTTTTGAATTCCGCGCCCCGTTTGTATTTTAGTTCGCCGCCAACGAAATCGATGTTATCCGAAAAATAGCCGTCAACTTGGTCAATTACGTATTTCTTGAATCGTTCAAATATGGTCAGGAGTAGGCCGGCGAAGACTAACTGTTCACGAATCTCCTTGCCGTCTCCGTTAAAGATTGAGTTTAGCCTCCTGAACTGATGTTCCTTTTCGCTCATTGATGCTCTCAAGGGATGCTCATGTCGGTGCGTTGAGGAAACTATGTTGTGCGCGGCTGTTTCGCTAGCATTTTTGGCGACGATAAGTCGTGGATTTCTCGCTACTGCTGGCGTGGTTGCGCTCAAATCCCTTCTCTGGCGGGGCACTCTCACGCCTGGGGCGAGAGAGTGTATTGGAACTGGAAGACAAAAAACCGGAGACCGCCTTGCGGCGGCCTCCGGCTTTCCGGGGAAGCGGTCGGGATGGGGGGATGGAAGCCCCGTCCCGACCGGGGAGAACCCAACCAGGATCAGCGGATCAGGTCGAACGAGTAGTCCGTCTGGCCGACGATGTTGGTGTTGGCGTCCATGTCCTCGAAGATCCGGTCCAGGATGCGCACCAGCACGTTCAGAGCGCCCTGGTAGCCCCAGGTCGGGTAACGGTGGTGGTGGTGGCGGTCGAAGATCGGGTAAGTCAGGCGGATGAGCGGGGTCTTGGTGTCACGCTCCAGATACTTGCCGTAGCTGTTGCCGATGATGTAGTCGACCTTGTCGGTGAACAGCAGCGACCGCAGGTGCCAGAGGTCCTTGCCGCCGTAGGCCTTGCCGGACTTGCCGAACGGCGAGGTTTCGAGCGTCTTCTGGACCTGCTTCTCCCACTTCTTCGAGCCGGAGGTGGACAGGATGTGCACCGGCTCGGCACCCAGCTCCAGCAGGAACTTGGTCATGCCCAGGCAGAAGTCCGGGTCGCCGTACACGGCGAAGCGCTTGCCGTGCAGGTGGGTGTGGCTGTCGCCGATGGCGTCGACCAGACGGCCGCGCTCCAGCTTCAGCTCGGCCGGGACCGGCTTGCCCGTCAGCTCCGACAGCTTCAGGAGGAACTCGTCGGTCGCCCCGACGCCCATCGGGTAGTTGAACTTGGCGACCTGCTGGCCCTTCTCCTTGATGAACTGCAGGGACTGCGGGGTGCAGTATTCCTGCATGGAGATGGTGGCCTTGGCGTGGACGGCCTCCTTCGTGGCCTCCAGCGTCGTGCCGCCGTCGTACATGCGGTACTCGCCGTCCATCGGGGTGTCGAAGTTGTCCGACACGTCCGACAGGATGGTGAGGTCGAGGCCGAACAGGCCGGCGATGCGCTTCAGCTCACGGTTGTTGCCGACCGCGAAACCGTCGAAGCCCGGGATCAGGTTGATCTTCTCGTTCTTCGGGGTGTCGTAGTTCTCCGACGTGCCCCAGAAGTGGGTCAGAACACCCTTGATCATGTTGTCGTAGCCGACGATGTGGCTGCCGACGAAGGCCGGGGTGTGCGCGAAGGGGACCGGGAAGTCCGCCGGGACGCTTTCCTTGTTCTTCGCGTTCTGGATGAAGCCCTGCAGGTCGTCGCCGATGACTTCGGCCATGCAGGTCGTCAGAACGGCGATCATCTTCGGCTTGTACAGCGCGTAGGCGTTCTGCAGGCCGTCGATCATGTTGTTCAGGCCGCCGAACACGGCCGCGTCTTCCGTCATCGACGAGGAAACCGCGGAGTTCGGCTCCTTGAAGTGGCGGGTCAGGTGCGTGCGGTAGTAGGCGACGCAGCCCTGCGAACCGTGGACGAAGGGCAGGGTGCCCTCGAAGCCCTGGGCCGCGAACATCGCGCCGATCGGCTGGCAGGCCTTCGTCGGGTTGATGACGACCGCCTCACGGGCGAAGTTCTTTTCCTTGTACTCCTCGGTCTTGGTCCACTCGGAAACGCGAGCGACCTCTTCGTCGGAGTGGCCGTACTCGAACTCGGTCTTCTTACGCTCGAACAGCTCCTTGTACTCGGGCTGACGGAAGAGCGTGAAGTGATCGATGACCTTGTCGGCGCTCTGGGAAACGGGGTGAGACATCTGCAAATACTCCTATTTCTCTGAACCTAGAGGCCGTGATCAGAACGGAGCCTTCATGATGCCCCACACGGGGTTGTTGATCGCGAGGTCCATGTCGCGGGCGAAGATGGCGAAGCCGTCGTAGCCGTGGTACGGACCCGAGTAATCCCAGGAGTGCATCTGGCGGAACGGCAGACCCATCTTCTGGAAGACGTACTTTTCCTTGATGCCCGACGCGACGAGATCCGGACGGATCGCCTCGACGAACTTCTCCAGTTCGAACGCGGTGACGTCGTCGTAGATCAGCGTGCCTTCCTTCACATAGTGCGGGGTGCGCTGATAGTCGTCGTTGTGGGCGAATTCGTAACCCGTGCCGACGATCTCCATGCCCAGGTCATGGTAGGCGTCGACCACGTGGCGCGGACGCAGGCCGCCGACGTAGATCATGACCTTCTTGCCTTCAAGCCGCGGCTTGTACTTGGCAATGACGGCGTCGACCATCGGCTGGTACTTGGCGATGACCTTCTCCGCGTTCTCCTTGATTTTGTCGTCGAAGAGAGCGGCGATCTTGCGCAGGGACTCGGCGATCTGAGACGGGCCGAAGAAGTTGTACTCCATCCACGGAATACCGAACTTCTCTTCCATGTGACGCGCGATGTAGTTCATCGAGCGGTAGCAGTGGATGAGGTTCACCTTTGCCTTCGGCGTGTTCTCCAGCTCGGCCAGCGTGCCGTCGCCCGACCACTGGGCGATCACGCGCAGACCGATTTCCTCAAGCAGGATGCGGCTGGCCCAGGCGTCGCCACCGATGTTGTAGTCACCGATGATGGTGACGTCATACGGGGTGGAGACGAAGCCTTCCTTCGGCTCGGTCTTCTCGAAGATCCAGTCGCGGATGACGTCGTTGGCGATGTGGTGGCCCAGCGACTGGGACACGCCGCGGAAGCCTTCGCAGCGGACCGGAACGACCGGCTTGCCGATTTCCGCCGACTTGGCGCGGGCAACCGCCTCGATGTCGTCGCCGATCAGGCCGATCGGGCATTCCGACTGGATCGAGATGCCGTTCACGAGCGGGAACAGCTCGTTGATCTCTTCGATGACCTTGTGCAGCTTCTTGTCGCCGCCGAAGACGATGTCCTTCTCCTGGAAGTCGGAGGTGAAGTGCATCGTGCCCCAGCTGTCGATGCCGGTGTCGCCGACGTAGTAGTTGCGGCGACCGGACCAGGAGTAGTAGCCGCAGCCGACCGGACCGTGGGAGATGTGGATCATGTCCTTGATCGGACCCCACACCACGCCCTTGGAACCGGCGTAGGCGCAACCACGGATGGTCATCACACCCGGGATCGACTTGATGTTCGACTTGACGCCGCAATCCTTGGCCTCGGCCTCCAGCACGTTCAGGTGCTTGGCGCGGCGCTTGCGCGACTTGTCGGGATAAGCTTCGAGGACGCTGTCGACGATGCCCTTGACGTCGACGCCTTCGTTCACGGACAGGCTCATGGTGCCAGTCTCCTGCATGCACTTATTGTCCGCGCCACTTCAGCGCGGTACCGAGCCCCCTCTCTCCCACTCCGGCGTGTTCGGCCGGAGTGGGCTGGGGAGGGGGCCAGTTCAGACCTTTGCCCCAGGCGAGCCGGGTATCAGGCCTTCGCGGCTTCCTTGGCCGCCAGCTCGGCGAGCTGCTGCTCTTCCGTCTTCATGATGCCGAAGTCCATCAGCATCTCTTCCAGCTCTTCCATGGTGATCGGGGTCGGGATGGTGCCCTTGCCCTTGTTCGCGTGCACCTTGTTGGCGAGCGCGCGGTACTCCTGGGCCTGCTGGCTGTCCGGCGCGTACTCGATCACCGTCATGCGGCGCAGCTCGGCGTGCTGCACGATGTTGTCGCGCGGCACGAAGTGGATGAGCTGCGAACCCAGGCGCTTGGCCAGAGCCTCGGCCAGGTCCAGCTCCTTGTCGGTCTGACGCTCGTTGCAGATCAGGCCGCCCAGGCGCACGCCGCCGCTGTGGGCGTACTTCAGAATGCCCTTGGCGATGTTGTTGGCGGCGTAGAGCGCCATCATCTCACCGGACATGACGATGTAGATTTCCTGGGCCTTGTTCTCGCGGATCGGCATCGCGAAGCCGCCGCACACCACGTCGCCCAGCACGTCGTAGGAGACGTAGTCGACGTCGTCGTAGGCGCCGTTCTCTTCCAGGAAGTTGATCGAGGTGATGACGCCGCGGCCGGCGCAGCCAACCCCCGGCTCCGGACCGCCGGACTCGACGCACTTGATGCCCTTGTAGCCGATCTTCAGAACGTCCTCGAGCTCCAGATCCTCGACCGAACCGGCCTCGGCGGCCAGGTGCAGCACGGTGTCCTGCGCCTTGGCGTGCAGGATGAGGCGGGTCGAGTCAGCCTTCGGGTCGCAGCCGACGATCAGGATCTTCTGATCCAGCTCGACCAGCGCGGCCAGGGTGTTCTGGGAGGTCGTGGACTTGCCGATACCGCCCTTACCGTAGAACGCAATCTGGCGCAAAGACATGGGAGGATTCTCCTTGGCTTGGGTCTACAGGGTGTCCGTAATCTCGTGGCGGCCAGCCCGAGGCCGCTTCGACCCCTTCTCTGCATCCCCCGTGCCAATTCGCGGTAAAATGCTAAGCAATTGAAAACGAACGGGAAATTTTAATCAGGACGTTTGCGGTACGCATTGTCGGGCCTGTGACATACCCGACAAAGCCCGACATTTTGTCGGGTCTCTCGCAAAGGAAAGAGGGAGGGCGTAGGAGGCTATCGTCTCTGTCGTAGCCTTTGTCGTAGGTTGGGTTGAGCGTCAGCGAAACCCAACATCTCCGCGATGCAACGGGTGTTGTGTTTCGCGTGCGCTCAACCCAACCAACCAACAACAGTTGCTACGCGGCCTCGCCAAGGGCGTCGCGGGCGACGACGAGGCGCATGGCCAGTTCCTCCAGGCCGTCGTCCTGGCCCATGTCGTAGAGGAGCTGCGCCAGCGACTGGCCGCGGGCGAGCAGGCGCCGGGCCTTGGCGTGGTCGGCCGGGCGGCCGAGCAGCGTTTCGACCAGGCGTTCCCCGGCCAGTCGGGCCAACGCGCCGGTGCGCTCGACCAGACGGCGTTCGAGCGTGTCGAGGATGGGTGGGCGGCCGGCGTGGTCCAGGTCGGTGCAGAACTGGTGCAGGGCGTCGAGCTGGCGCAGCAGCGCCTCGAACAGCAGGTCGTCCAGTTCTCCGCCGTTGGCGGCCTTTCCGACAAGGTCGAACAGGATGTCGGAAAGCCGCCACGCGGCCGACAGGTAGTCGTTCAACGCCTTGCGGTCGGCCGGCTCCACGAAGGGGCTGGACTCTTCCCGGCACTCTTCCTGGTCGTCGAGGTTGCGCAGCACGACGACCACCAGCCCATCCACCGAGTCCAGCGTGGCGAGGCTGGCGTGCAGGGTCTTGAGGCCGCGGTCGGTGACGAAGCCTTCAATGGCGGCGGTCGCCTGACGCAGCGCGAAGCGGGCGAGGCGGCGCGATTGGTAGATGACGTCCTGCAAGGCGGTGGTGGCGCCCAGCGTCTCCAGGATCAGCCGGCGCACCTCGAAGCGCAGCAGGGCGCGGGCCAGCGCGTCGATGACGCCGGGGCCGGGCGGCTCCGTGCTGCGGGTGAAGCGGTCGGCGTCGTCGCGCCCGTCGGCCTCCACCGCCGCGACCACGGCCAGCACCGTGCCGCGCCCGGCGCCGCGCAGCAGCGTGACCAGAGAGCGCATCGCCTCCGCCACGTCCACGGCGCTCGGCAGGCCTTCCTCGGGCGAGGTCCTGCCGTGCACGAGCCGGTCGATCAGGTGGTCGCTCAGGCGGGGCAGCAGCACGTCGAGGATGATCGGGGCGGTGGGGCGCAACAGCGCCTCCAGCATGCGGCCCGGCGACTGGCCGATCATCGCGGCCAGCGGGTTGACCGGCTTCAGCACCAGGCGCGGGCGGTGCGGCTCCAGCAGGGCCAGCACCTCGTCGGCGCGCATCGGAGTGATGGTGCCGCGCAGCAGGCGGGCGAGCGTCACCGCGTCGCGGGCCTCCCGCACGCCGCGCAAGGCGGGCGGTGCGGCGGGCGGGCCGGGGCGATGGGCGGCGCGGTCCGGTAATGCGGTGGCTGGAAGTGCCCGCGGCGGCGGTGCCGCGCGGTTGCGCGCCTCCTTGCCCTGCCGCTTCATCAGCCACATAGCCGGCCTCGTCTTGGCGTGGTTGCCTTTTGTCGCCTTGACTATGGTGCTTTGTGACAGTCCGTTCAAACGGATATTTTTTAGGTATTTGAAGTGCGGTGATAGTTATTGAAAATCGTCTTCGAAGTGTTTCGGAATTCGAAACATGGTCCGGTGTGGATGAGGCGCGGGCATGGCAACGCCGACGCTTGGCGGATCGCCCCGTTTCGGAGTATCCATGAAAAAAGTAAGGGCTTGAGGGCGGCATGGCGGACGGTTCGGCAGGCGGCGGCATCAGGGACGCGAACGGGCGGACGGTCGATCCGGACTCCCCGCTCGCGCTGCGGGCGCACCGCACCAACCTGCTGAACGTGCCGGCCGAGGTGCTGTGCACGGAGGGCTTCAACGACGAGCCGCGCCGCCTGCGCATCGGCGCCACCCGCAAGGAACACGCGGTCCTGTTCGAGGCGCTGGACGAAAGCCCGAACAGCCTGATCGCCGCGGACGTCTTCCAGCACTATATGGCCTTCACCTTCGGCCTGAACCCGGACTTCTCCGGAGCCGAGGGCGCGGACGGCAAGCGGCGCTACCGCGCCAGCTACCTGCGCCTGCTGAAGGGCTGGATGTTCGACAGCAACAATTCGGAAGGGGCCGTGCTGAAGGGCTGGGTGGAAAGCCGCTTCGGCCTGCTGCCGACCTATCACAAGGAACCGATCCTGCGCTTCTCGTCGGAGGCGTGGCAGATCTATGGGGAGGAGAAGGTCTCCACCCGCTTCCACAACAACAACATCCACCTGCAGCTCGACCTGATGTACGAGTATTGCCAGTGGTGGATGCGCCGCGGCTGGCCGGACGCGCCGATGCCCTCGCGGGCCAGCCACATCCGGCTGTACCGCGGCGTGAACAATTTCGAGGAACACCACATCGTCGCGCGCCCGGACAAGCGCACGGCGGTGCTGCGCCTCAACAATCTCTGCTCCTTTTCCATCGAGCGCGACATCGCCGGCCAGTTCGGCGACTACATCCTGGAAACCTGGGTGCCGCTCACCAAGGTCGTGTTCTTCCGCGACATTTTGCCTCGCTATCCTTTCAAGGGCGAGGGAGAGTATTTGGTGGTCGGCGGGGATTACAGGGTGGGGGTGTCGCTTCTTTGACAACCCATCGCGGGACACATCCGGCCCATGACCCAACATCACATCCGCTCGCGCGCGCTGGGGGCCTATCTCGGGCTTGCCTGCGGCGACGCGCTGGGCGCCACGGTCGAGTTTCTGACAAAGGGTGAAATCGCCCACCAGTATGGCGTGCACAAGCACATCAAGGGCGGCGGCTGGCTGAAGCTGCCGGCCGGGCAGGTGACCGACGACACGGAGATGTCGATCCACCTCGGCCGCGCCATCCTCTCCGGCCCGGAGTGGGACGCCAAGCGCGCGGCGGAGGAATTCGCGGTCTGGCTGAAGGGCGTTCCGGTCGATGTCGGGGACACGACACGGCGCGGCATCCGCCGCTTCATCATGCACGGCACCCTGTCGGAACCGGAGTGCGAGTATCACGGCGGCAACGGCGCGGCGATGCGCAACCTGCCGGTGGCGCTGGCGACGCTGGGCGACGACGAGGCCTTCCGCACCTGGACGCTGGATCAGGCGCACATCACCCATTGCAACGCCCTGTCCGACGCGGCCACCCTGTCGCTGGGCTTCATGGTGCGGCGGCTGGTGATGGGCGGCACCGTGCGGGACGTGCGCGACGAGATCAACGCACTGATCGCCCAACACCGTCAGTTCAAGTTCCAGCCCTACCGCGGGCTGTCCACCGCCTTCATCGTCGATACGATGCAGACGGTGATGCACTATTACTTCCAGACCGATTCCATCGAATCCTGCGTGGTCGAGACGGTGAACCAGGGCGGCGACGCCGACACCACCGGCGCCATCGCCGGCATGCTGGCCGGCGCCACCTATGGGGTGGAGAACATCCCGCCGCGCTGGCTGCGCAAGCTGGACCGCGAGGTCTATGACGAGATCTGCGCCCAGGTGGACGGGCTGCTCGCCCGTGCCCCGGCGCTCCGCAAAGGGTGATTCCCCATGGCTGAGGTGATTTTCTTCGAAAAGCCCGGCTGCGCCGGCAACGCGCGCCAGAAAAAGCTGCTGGCCGACGCCGGCCACACCGTCCGCGCCCGCGACCTTTTGTCCGAGCCCTGGACGCCGGACAGCTTGCGCCCCTTCTTCGGCGACCGCCCGGTGGCCGAGTGGTTCAACCGCGCCGCCCCCGCCATCAAGACCGGCGAGATCGACCCGGACGCGCAGGACGAGGCTTCGGCGCTCGCCCTGATGCTGAAGACCCCGCTGCTGATCCGGCGCCCGCTGATGCAGGTGGGCGACCGCCGCGACTGCGGCTTCGAGGCGGAGCGGGTGGACGCCTGGATCGGTCTTGGTGCATCGGCTCCGGAGGGGAAGCTGGAAGGCTGCGTCCGTCCGGACATGCCGCCGTGCCCGCCCCCTTCCAATTCGGTGGGCGCAAAGGGGTGACGGAACCCCTCCGCCTGTCGTAGGTTTGTCGCCACTTGTGAGGAACCTGACAGGGGCGATCCCATGTGCGAACTCCTGGGCATGAGCGCCAACGTGCCCACGGACATCTGCTTCAGCTTTCGCGGGCTGATGCGCCGTGGCGGGCAGACCGGCCCGCACCGCGACGGTTGGGGAATCGCCTTCTACGAGGGCAAGGGCTGCCGCGCCTTCCACGACCCGGCGCCGAGCTGCGAGTCGGAGATCGCGCGGCTGGTCAGCAGCTATTCCATCAAGTCCTGCGTGGTGATCTCGCACATCCGCCGCGCCAACCGGGGCAAGGTGGCGCTGGAGAACACGCACCCCTTCACGCGCGAACTGTGGGGCCGCGTGTGGACCTTCGCCCACAATGGCCAGCTGAAGGGCATCAAGGACCGCACGCTGACCTTTTACGAACCGGTCGGCTCCACCGACAGCGAGCATGCCTTCTGCTGGCTGCTTGACCAGATCCGCATGCAGTATCCGGAGCCGCCGAAGAACCCGGCCGCGCTGATGAGGCTGGTGCGCGACCTCGCCACCGACCTCGGCAAGCTCGGCGTGTTCAACATGCTGCTCAGCGACGGGCGCTATCTGTGGTGCCACTGCGCGACCAAGCTGGCGTGGCTGACGCGTAAGGCCCCCTTTGGCCCGGCGACCCTGATCGACGAGGACATGAGCATCGATTTCGCCAAGGAGACGACGCCGAAGGACATCGTCACCGTGGTTGCCACCGTCCCGCTCACGCGGGACGAGAACTGGACCATCATGAAGAGCGGCGAGATGGTTGTGTTCCGGGGCGGAATGCCGGTCCGCTGACCGCAAACTGTTTCGGTGGGAGCAACAGTCCTTGCCGGACTTGGCTCTCAATCGATTGGCGTAGCGGGACTATGTTCGTGGTCGAGACACGATGAAGCGATGTTGCCGCCGCACTGGCGGCTCCGCTTCAACCGAAAGGGACCGACCATGAAGCTTCTGCACATCGATTCCAGCCCGCTGGGCGACGCCTCCGTTTCCCGCAAGCTGACCGCCTCCATCGTCGAGGCTTACCGGAAGGCCGATCCGGGCGTCGAGGTCGTCCGCCGCGACCTGACCGTGGCGCCGCCGGACCACCTGACCGGCGAACTGATGCAGGTGGTGAAGTTCCGCAATCTGGAGGGCCTGACCGCCCGCCAGACGGAGGAGCTGGCGCTGACCGACGCGCTGGTTGACGAGTTCCTGGCCGCCGACGTCGTGGTGATCGGCGCGCCGATGTACAATTTCTCCGTCCCGACCCAGCTCAAGGCCTGGATCGACCGCATCGCCCAGGCGGGCCGCACCTTCCGCTACACCGAGAACGGGCCGGTCGGTCTGGCCGGCGGCAAGACGGTCATCATCGCCTCCTCGCGCGGCGGCGTCTATTCGACCAGCGAAGCGATGAGCGCGCTGGACCACCAGGAATCCTTCCTGCGCACGGTGCTGGGCTTCATGGGCGTCACCGACGTGACGGTGATCCGCGCCGAGGGCGTCGGCATGGGGCCGGAGGCGCGCGACAAGGCGCTGGACGCCGCGCAGCGCGCCATCGACGCGCTGCCCCTGCCGGTCGCGGCCTGAGTTGGTGAGGAGGGGTGGTGGGCGTCAGCCCACCGCCTCGCTGATCAACCGCACCGCCTCGCCCAGCGGCAGGTCGAGGCGGGTGATGTTGTGCAGTTCCAGGAAGCGGGCCTCGTTCTTGGACAGCTCGCCCTCGATCACGGCCCAGTGCTTGTCCGAAGACCGCTTGGCGATCTGCCGGCCGAAGGTGCGCTGGATTTCCTGATCGAAGCGGCAGCCGAGATACAGGAAGTGCTTGTCCTTGCGGCGTTCCTGCACGACGGCGGGGATCGGCGTCTGGATGTCGATTTCCGTCAGGATCTCGACAAAGTCGCTGTCGGAGATCAGGTAGTTGCCGGCCGGCGTGGCGCTGCCCGACGGCTTGTACAGGATCGTCTCCCAGCCGGCGGCGGCGTCGGCCGACACCTCCGCCCCGCCGGGGGCGTAGTATTTCACCCATTCGCCGGCGCCCTGCGGGTGCGACAGGCCCTGGATCTGGCCCCAGCTCCGGTCCGCCCTGGCGGTCAGCAGGGTTTCCAGCGCGTTGTCGTACCAGACGTCCACGATCATCGGCGGGGCGGGCAGGGTGGTCAGCCACGCATGGACCGGCGTGGCCGGCGCCTCCCGACGGAAGATCTCGTTCAGGATGCCGTCCAGCGTCTTGCGGTGGCGGCGCGATTCGATGAACTGCGCCACGGCGGTCAGCTGGCTGCGGATGCGGCCAGGGGCCGCGACCTTGGCGTTCAGGCGCTGGGTCAGCTCGGCCGAGTTGCGCGGGATGGGGCACTCCGCCTCCGGCAGAAGCGCGAACGCCCCCGGCCCGAGGTAGGGCACCACGTTGCGCGCCTTCAGCGCGGCGGCGATCTCGGCGATGATGGTGCCCGCGTCCGGTTGGACGGACGCGGTGTCGATGACAGAGGTGTCGGTCTCGATGACGGTGGCGTCGGTCATGCTAACCCCATTCGGATGGCTGCGGCCCCCTCCCTAACCCTCCCCCGCTCTCGCGGGAGAGGGAACTCCGCCGCTCCGCGCATCCTCCCCCCTCTCCCGCGCAGCGGGGGAGGGAGGGACCCGCGCGTCAGCGTGGGAGGGAGGGGGCAAAATGGCTCACAAATAAATCGCCGCTCCGGCTCCCGTGTTGACGGTGGCGTCCTTGAGCGTGTCGACGATGAACTGGACCTGATCCTCGGTCACCTTGTGGTGCAGCGGCAGGGCCAGCACGCGGTCCACCGTCTTCTGGCAGACCGGGCAGTCGGCCCGGCTGGCGCCGCGCTCCTGGTAATATTGCTGGGTGTAGAGCGCCTGTCCGTAATCGGACGCGTCCACGTCGTGCGTGTCCAGATCCTCCAGGATCGCCTTGCGGCCCGACGCGGTGAAGCGGGTGCCCAGGTGCACGGTGTAGACCATGGGGTGCACGTCGGTGGCGCCCGGCCCCTTGTAGGGCGGCTTGATGCCCTCGAAGGAGGCCATAGCCGTCTCGTAGAAGCCAACCACCTTGCGGCGCTTTTCCAAAATCTCCGGCAGGCGCTTCAACTGAACGAGGGCGAGCGCGGCGTTCAGGTTGCTCATGCTTGCCTGGAAGGGGACGGTGCGGGTGATGACCACCGTGTTGCGGTGCTCCACCTCGCGGCGGCGCAGGTAGCGGAGCTGGTGCGCCAGATCCTTGTCGTCGGTGACGATCATCCCGCCCTCGCCGGCCAGCAGGACGCCCGGCTCGGAAAAGTCGAAGATGGCGCAGTCGCCGAAGCCGCCGACCAGCTTGCCCTTGTAGGTGGAGCCGATGGCCTCGGTCGAATCCTCGATCAGGATCAGACCCTTGTCGGTGGCCAGCGCGCGCAGCTCGTCCCAGTGGGCGGGGTGGCCGTTGACGTTGCCGGCCAGGATCGCCTTGGTCTGCGGGGTGACCTTGGCGGCGGCCTTCTCCGGGTTGATGGTGTGCTGCCAGTAGTCGATGTCCACGAAGACCGGCGTCGCCCCGGCCAGCGCGATGGCGTGCTGCACCTGATGCCAGCCGTAGGGGCTGCACAGCACCTCGTCCCCCGGCCCGATGCCGTAGGCCTTCAGCGCCAGCAGCGTGGCGATGGTGCCGCTGGACACGGCGATGGCGTGGGCACGGCCGAGGTAGGACGCGAAGGCGTCCTCGAACGCCTGGGTCATGCGTCCGTCGCTGAGGCCCCCGGAGGTGAGGACGCGGCCCAGCACCTCCACCTCGACGTCCGAGATGTCGGGATCGACCAGCGGGATGTAGTCGCCCAGTTGGGAGTCGTCCTCGATGTCGGTCATTCAGTCGTCCTCGTCCCGTTGGGCGATCACGACGCCGGTCGCGCTGTCCGGCTTGTTCGTGATCAGCCAGCAATGGTTGCTGCCGTCGACCAGATAGAGGTTGAAGCCAGGCTCTTCCCGGTAGGGATCCTCCGCCATCACCGAGGCGTGCGCCCCGGTGACGTTGGACAGGTCCGGGTTCGCCTCCCGCACCGCCCGCACGGCGGCGTCGGTGCCCTTGCCGTCGGCGAAGACGCGGGCGGCGATGGCGGCGATGGCGTCGATCCGTTCCGGGGACAGGGTCATGGCCGTCACTCCGCGCCGCGCTTCTTGGCCTCGACGGTGATGGGCAGGCGGGTGTCCGCCGGCATCTCCGGCAGGTCGAGCGTCCAGCCGTTGGCGACCTTGATCCAGCCGCCCCACAGGCCCGGCTTTTCCATCTCGACGATGGCCTCTTCCAGGTCCTTCTTGGCGACGTAGATCGTGTACTGCTCGCCCGCCTTGCGCACCATCACCTTCATGTCAGTCTCCGATCGTCCGTTCTGTTTGGTTTGTCCGGTTATGCGGCCAGCCTCGCGTAGAGGGCCGGCAGTTCGGTGAGTACCGTTTCCACCTCCGAACCGGTGGTGAAGCGGCTGAGCGAGAAGCGCAGGCTCGCGGCGGCCTCCGCCGGCGTCAGGCCCATGGCCGTCAGCACATGGCTCGGCTCGTTCCCGCCCGACGCGCAGGCCGCCCCCATGGAGACGGCGATGCCCGCGCGGTCGAGGCGCATCAGAAGTTCCTCCGCGTCCACCGGGCGCCCCTGCGGGTCGGCGAAGCGGATGTTCGTGGTGTTGGGCAGGCGCTGGGCGCCGGCCCCGTTGACACGGCTGCCCGGCCAGGCGGCGACGATGCCGCGCTCCAGCCGGTCGCGCAGCATGGCGATCCCGTCGGCCTCCGCCGCGGCGCAGCGGGCGAGCCCGGCCGCCACGCCGAATCCGACGATGGCCGGCACATTCTCCGTCCCGCCGCGCCGGTGCCGTTCCTGGTGCCCGTGGATCAGCGGGGCGAAGGGGGTCCCCCGGCGGATGTAGAGCGCGCCGACGCCCTTCGGCCCGTGCATCTTGTGCGCGGACAGCGTCAGCAGGTCGGCGTTGACCGCGTCCACATTGACGGGCAGTCGGCCGGCGGCCTGCACCGCGTCAGTGTGGAACAGCGCCCCGCGCGCCTGGACGATGTCGGCGGCGGCGGCCACCGGCAGCACCACGCCGGTCTCGTTGTTCGCCCACATGATGGAGACGAGCGCCGTTTCCGCCGTCACCGCCGCGCGCAGTAGGCCGAGGTCGATGCGCCCCGCCTCGTCCACCGGCAGGACGGTGACGCGGTAGCCCTGGCGCTCCAAATCGCGGAGCAGCAGGAGCGTGGAGGGGTGCTCGACCGCCGTCGTCACGACGTGGCGGCGGGTTGGTGAGGTTTCGGACAACGCCCGCAACGTCCCCAGCAGGGCCGTGTGGTTGGCCTCCGTCGCGGTGGCCGTCAACAGGATCTCGGCCGGCTTCGCGCCGATCAGCCCGGCGACCTGCCCGCGCGCCTCGCCGACCGCCTGTTTGGCGGCCATGCCGGCGGCGTGCGGGCTGGACGGGTTGCCGAACTGCTCGAACAGGTGCGGCAGCATGGCTTCCCGCACTTCGGGCGCCAGGGGGGTGGTTGCGTTGTTGTCCAGGTAGATCATCATTCCATCACGATCAGTCCATGACGCCGGGCACGCCGCGTCGCTTTCCATCGGCGGGCATGATCTCCTCTTCGAGGCAGCCCACCACGACGCCGGCCGGGAATTCGACCAGATACACCGGGATTTGCGTCCCCTCGGCGTGACCAATGCGAACGATGATCCCCGGCGTGCCCTTCGGCACCAGCAGGGCGCCGTCCCCGGCGTTCGGGTGGCTGCCGTCGTTGAACAGATCCTCCACGACGACGACGTGCAGGCCCCAGTCGTAGAGCGGCTCGCGCGGCGGGATGAAGCCGGGCTTCTTGGCTTCAAAAGCGGCTTCCGTCATGGCGGTGCTCCTCATTTGGGATCGTTGCAGGTGGCGTCGACGAGTTCGAGTTCCTTGGCGCGCATACCGACGATGATGCGCTTCTCGTAAAAGTCGATGCCGTAGATGTAGTACATTTGCAGGTAGGTCCCGATCGACTTGACGTAGCCGACGTCGCCTGTCCGGATCAGGAAGTCGCCCATCGGTCGGCCGGGGTAGGTGCCGTCGTTGCGCACGTCTTTCAGGGCGCGGACCTTCTGGCCTTCCTCGAAGGCCGGGGGGCCTTCCAGCTCGATGCTGTCGTTCGGGTCACGGGCGCGCTCGCGCATTCGGTGGCTCCTCAGTCGGGAATCAGGTCGCTGGTGGCGAGGCCGGCGCGGCGCTGCTGCGCCACGGCGCGGACGTCGTCCACCGGATCCTGGGTCAGCGGGTCCAGATAGTCGGGGTCGATGCGGCTGGCGATGACGAAGCGGACGCACCAGTCGGGGTCGCGCACCAGGGCGGACAGCTTTTCCGGCGGCAGGCGTTGGGCGACGACCATGCGCACGCGGTTGCTGTCGTCCCAGGCCATGCTCATCAGCCAGTCGAGACCGATGCGCTGCGCCACCTCCAGCCGAACCTCCGGGTCGTCGTCATGCATCATGGCCGGCAGCATGCCTTCGGGCACGCGCTTGGCGACGCGCAGGCGCACGGAATAGTCGGGGTCGCGCATCAGCGGGGCGAGGTCGGCGTCCTCCAGCCGGGTGGCGACGGCGATGCGCACCTCGCGGTCCGGGTCGTCGCGCAGCTTCAGCAGCAGCCGGCGGGGCAGGCGCCGCGCGATCGAGGCGCGCACCGTCTCGTCCGGGTCCTCCATCAGGCGCGGGATCAGGAAGATCGGGGCGTAGCGCGCGGCGTTGGCGCGGACCTCGAAATAGGGATGGTCCAGATGCTCGCCCGCCAAGTCCTCGTTCCACTGGAAGAAGCGCTGGATGCGCTTGGCGTAGCGGTCGTGGACGCAGGCGCGCAGCGGTTCGCAGCGCCCGTCGGTCAGGCGATCCTGGTGCGGACAGTCGCCGCAGTTGATCGGCCGGCCGAGCCAGTCCAGCGCGTTGTCGATGTCGTCGCTCATGCGTCGTCGTCCTCCCGCCCGTGACGGTCGGCGACCTCCAGCAGGCGCGCGGCGCCGAATTTGTCCTTGGGGTCGAGGTCCCTGACCTTGCCGAGGGCTTCCCGACCTTCGGCCATGCGGCCGAGGCGCAGCAGCAGGTAGCCGACCGCGGTCAGGGAAAACAGGAACAGGCGCGGCGCCGGGTCCAGGCCGGTGAAGTCGCCGTGATCCTTTCCCACAACGCGCCAGTCGGCGTGGTTCAGGCCAATGGCCGCCATGGCGTGGCCGAGCATCCGCTCGCCGTAGACCAGCGCCTCGTCCAGGTTCGCCTTGTAGAAATGGAATTTGTAGTGGCCGAGATCGACCAGCCGGTGCCCCGGCGCCAGCGCGGCGGCTTCGGCAAGGTGGCGCTGGGCGACTTCGCCGTCGGCGTAGCTGGCGGCGGCAAGATGCAGGAGCCGCTCCGCCTCGGGCGGCAGGTCGCCGCCGTAGTAACGGCGGTTGAGCCAGCCTTCATCCACCTCGTCCAGCATGGCGGTGCTCCCGCGACGGAAACCCTCTCCCCCGGAGGGGAGAGGGGTAGAAGGCGCAGATCAGGCCGGGACGCAGCAGTCGGCCGGGCAGACCGAGGCGCACTGCGGGCTGGAGAACTGGCCCTTGCACTCGGTGCAGGTGGCCGGGTCGATGGCGTAGGCGCCCTTCTTGAAGCTGATCGCGTTGTTCGGGCACTCGGCCTCGCAGGCGCCGCAGGCGGTGCAGTCGGAAGCCTTGATCTTGTAAGCCATCGTTCTCTCCTCGGATGAAGGGCGGCTGTTGCGGTGGGCCGCCGGTTAAGGTCGTGACGTGCCGTCTCAGGCCCGGCGCGCGGTGAAGGCGCCGGTGCGGATCACCGCATCCTGGCCCGCGCGGGAGTTGACGGCACCTTGGCTCAGTCGCTCGGCATAGTCCTTGAAGTAGGTCAATGCCGACTCTTCGATGTATTCGAAGGCGAAGCGGTCCACCGGCTCGATGCCCGCCGCTTCCAGCTTCTTGGACGGGCAGCCGCCGACCTTGGCGACGAACACCGCCGCGCAGTCGTTGATCGCCGACAGCACGCTGTCCAGCGCGTCTTCGTCGCCGGAGCCGCCTTCGCAATACTGGTCCACGCGGCGGTGGCCGACGAACCGCGCGCCCTTCGGCCCGACCTCGTAGATCTGGAATTCCTTGGCGTGGCCGAAGTGCTCGTTGATGCGCTCGCCGCCCTTGGTGGCGACGGCGATCAGGATCGGCTGCACCTCCGTGCCCACCGTGTCCACCACGTCGGCCTGGGCGGCGGCCTTGGCGGCGTGGCGCCCGGCGCGCTCGGTCTCCACATGCTCGCGGTAAGTGCGGGCGGCCTCGTCGTCGTAGTCGACCTCGCCCATCGCCTTGATCCGGTCGAGCGTGAACTCGGCCCCGCGGTCCTCGCCCAGCAGGCCGACCGCGTCGGCGCGGCACTGGCGGCAGTGGCGCATCAGCTTCACGCCGCCCTCGCACTGGTCCTGCAACGCCTTCAGTTCCTGCGCGGTCGGGCCGCGCTGGCCGGTCAGGCCGAAGTGGGTGCCGTGCGCCGGGTCGGAGATCAGCGGCATGATGTTGTGCAGGAAGGCGCCGCGCGCCTTGACGGCCTTGTTGACCTCCAGCAGGTGCTCGTCGTTGATCCCAGGGATCATGACGGAGTTCACCTTCACCAGAATGCCGCGCGCCGTCAGCATCTCCAGGCCGAGCATCTGGCGCTCGTGCAGGATCTTGGCGGCGTCCAGCCCGGTCCAGCGCTTGTGGTCGTGGAAGATCCACGGGTAGATGTGCTGCCCGACCTCCGGATCGACCATGTTGATGGTGATCGTGACGTGGTCGATGTTGTAGTTCGCGATGGTGTCCACATGGTCCGGCAGGGCAAGGCCGTTGGTGGACAGGCACAGCTTCAGGTCCGGCGCCTTCTTCTGCAGCATCTCGAACGTCTTGAAGGTGTTCTTGCCGCTGGCGGCGAGGCTGTCGCCGGGGCCGGCGATGCCGATGACGGAGAGCTGCGGGATTTCCTTGGCGACCGCGAGGATCTTCTTGAGCGCCTGGTCGGGGGTCAGCTTCTCGGAGACCACGCCCGGACGGCTCTCGTTCGAGCAATCGTACTTGCGGTTGCAGTAATTGCACTGGATGTTGCAGGCCGGCGCCACGGCGACGTGCATGCGGGCGAAGTAATGGTGCGCCTCTTCGGAGTAGCAGGGGTGGTTCTTGACCTTCTCCCACACCTCCGGCGACAGGTCGGCCGGTCCGTCGGACGATCCGCAGGACGAGGATGCGCAGCCGGACGCGGCCGGCGCCGACACCGGCGCTTCAGCGGAGGCCTTCAGCTCACCCAGGCCCAGGATGCTGTCGAGCGAAATCACGTTGCCCATCGTCCACTCCTTCCCTGCCGCGCCGTTGGCGCTGTGGCCTGCCGCGCCATCGGCGCATCGGTCCCCCTGGCAATAGCAAGTTCGGGGCCAGTTTCGGGAATGATGGAAAATCAGTGGCTTGCGGCGTTTTGTCGGCTCTGTGGCCTGTGTCGGCATTGCGACAAACGGGGCGGGGTGTCGGGGAACCGACAAGCCGCCGTCCACTCGTGCCGCAGAGGCGCGACAGCGACGATCGGTGGATAATATTTCCCGTTGTCACACGACAGCATGCGGTCGGTGCCATCTTTTGCGGGTGTGACGTTTCCGTGATTGTCAAAATCAGAGTGCTTGGTCATGGTGCGGCAACTCTGTCTTGCAGGCCGCAGGTGTGCTTATGCCCGAGGCGTTTCTTCGCTGGTTTCCGCTCGTTTGTATGGTCTATTTCCAGGTTGCGACGATCTTGCGGCTGTGGTGGCTGCGCAAGCACACGGGCGTGAACGCGATGGAGTTCGAGCCGGGCGACAACGCGCACACCTTTCTCGGCCTCTACTTCAAGGGCGTGGTGGCCTTCACGTCCGTCTATGTCCTGGCGCGGGCGGTCTGGTGGCCCGGCCTGGATCTGGAACTGGGCTACATTCCCGGCATGGCGGCGTTGGGCGCGGCGGGGGGCGGCCTGCTGCACTGGCTGGGGTTCGCGGGCATGATCGTCGCCGCGGTGGCTATGACGGTCGGGCACCACACCATGGGGCGGTCCTGGCGCATCGGCGTGGACCTCGGCCGCAAGACCGACCTGGTCACCTCCGGCCCGTTCCGCATCTCCCGCAACCCGATCTTCGGCGGTGTGGCCGGCTACGCCATCGGGCTGTTCATCCTGGCTCCGACCGCCGTGTCGCTGGCCATCATGGTGTCCTACCTGCTGAGCATCAACGTGGCGGTGCGGCTGGAGGAGGAGCATCTCGCCAACCTCCACGGCGACGTCTACCGGCAATACCGCCAGCGCGTCCGCCGCTGGATCTGAGGCACGGTGGTCTCCGGCGACTCCTGTAAACCTCAGGCCAGTTCGCCGCGGAAGGCGACGACGTGGTCCTGGTCGGCGTTCAGCGGTTCGGCGCCGAAGCCGATCAGGCCGCTGCCGACCAGCTTGGTGGAATCGCGGCGCAGCACCACGGGCACCGATTCACCTGTGCGGATGAAGGTGCCGTTGGTCGAGTGGTCCGCCAGGATGAAGCTTTCGCGGCTGAAGTCGATCACCGCGTGCTGGCGCGAGGTCTGGCGCGACAGGATGCGCAGGCCGCTGCTCTCTTCCCGTCCGACCGTCACGCGCGGCAGAAGGCGGCTCATCGCCACGACCGTGCCCCGGTAGGTCAGGTTCAGGGTCAACATCCCGTGCTCTTCCTGCCGGTTCGACACGGTCAGGCCGATGGTGGTGCTCTCCACCGCGTCCTCCGCCTCCTCCGTGGAGCGGATCTGGTGGACGCGGATGGGCAGGGACTTGCCTTTCACCGATACGCTGTTCAGCAGCCGGCACTTGCGGTGGAGCGCCGGCGTCAGCCGCTGCACCAGATCGTCGGTCGCCAGGATCTCGCCGGGGCGGGCGATGGCTTCCACGCGGGCGGCGACGTTGCAGGCATCCCCGTACAGATCCTCCTTGCCCTGGACGACCGGCCCGAAATGGATGCCGGCGCGCAGGCGCAGCCGGTAGGCGTCCTGCTGTTCCATCATGGTCAGGGCGGAGCGGGCGGAGTCGTCCGCCGTCGGAAAGGCGGCGAGCAGCCCGTCGCCCAGGCTCTTGATCACCGTGCCGCCGTTGGCCTCGATGATCAGGCGCAGGTGCGCCAGCACCTTCTGCGCCAGCGCGGCGGCGTGCAGGTTGCCGACGCGCTCGTACAGCTGGGTGCTGTCGGCGATGTCCACAAACAGAAGCGCGAGGGATCGTTCCATCTCGTGCAAAAGCCGGTCCTGCCTGTCCAGCGGGTTGCGTCCTTCCGGTCCCGCGTCGCGCGGGCCGGCCCCGGCGAGTCATAGCACAACCGGCTAGGTCTGTCCCAGCATCGCGGCTCGCCGGCTCGAACCCCTCAATCCAAAATCAGAACCGTTTGATCTCGATGTTGTATTTGCGCAGCGCGTAGCTGACCTGGCGGGTGGTCATCCCCAGCAGGCGGGCGGCCTTGGCCTGCACCCAGCCGGTGCGTTCCATGGCCCACAACAGCCGGTCGCGCAGGCTGCCGGACTCCGGCTCGTCCAACGGAACCTCCGGGGCGGGTGCGGGCGTGCTCCCGGCGGGCTTGGCCGCGGGGGCGGCGCCCGCCGGCTCCGGCGGGGGCAGCGGGATGAGCGGCACCGGGGCCGCGGGCTGGGCGGCGCCGCACACCGGCGAGGGGCCGGAGGCGCAGCCCGACGCGCAGGCCGGCCAGCCGGACCCGCCACCCGCCGGTTCCGGCATCGGCATGGCGGGCTGGAGGGGGGAGGGGGCCTTGGCGGCGGCCGGCTGCGGAGCCGCCGGGGCGGCCGGGCGCGACGGATTGTTCGTCGGGGCGCCCATGGACGGGGCGAGCCCGCCGACCGACGACCCCAAGGTGCGGTACTGGAACAGGATCGAGGAGTTGCAGAGATTCTGGCTGCAGGACAGGGCGTCGGGGCGGATGACGCCGTCGCGGCACTGGGTCGCCGCGCGCTCGATGCAGTTCTCCAGCTCGCGCACGTTGCCGGGCCATGTGCAGCGGTTCAGAACCTCCAGCGCCTCGTTGTCGATGGTCAGGTTCATGCCGTTGTCCTTGCCGAACTTCGCGACGAAGTGGCGGGCCAGCGGGCCGATGTCCTGGCGCCGCTCGCGCAGGGGCGGCAGGTGGATGGTGACGACGTTGATGCGGAAATAGAGGTCGGCGCGGAACTTGCCGTGGCCGACCGCCTCCTCCAGGTTCAGGTTGGTGGCGCAGATCAGGCGGACGTCGGTCTTGATGGTCTTGGACCCGCCGACCCGCTCGAACTCCTGCTCCTGCAGCACGCGCAGCAGCTTCGCCTGGAAGTTGGGGGAGATGTCGCCGATCTCGTCCAGGAACAGGGTGCCGCCGGACGCCAGCTCGAACCGGCCCTTGTGGTCCTTCTGGGCGCCGGTGAAGGCGCCCTTCTCGTGGCCGAACAGTTCCGATTCCAGAAGTGATTCGGGCAGGGCCGCGCAGTTCACGCGGATGAAGGGCGCCTCCTTGCGGGGCGACATGTTGTGGATGGCGCGCGCGATCAGCTCCTTGCCGGTGCCACTTTCGCCGCGGATCAGCACGGTGGACTTGAAGGGCGCGACCCGGTGCACCTGGGCCATCACCTCCAGCATGTTGGGGCTGGTGCAGACCACGTCGTTGATCGGGGCGGCGATCGGGCGCAGTTCCTTCTGCATGCGGAAGGTTTCCCGCATCATGAAGCGGCGTTCCTCCGCCACGGTGCGGTGCAGGCGCACAGTCTGGCCGATCAGGTTGGCGACCATGGTCAGGAAGCGCACGTCGCTGCCGAAATGGCCCTTCGGTCCCTCGTCCGAGATGCGGTCGATGGTCAGGACGCCGATCACCGCGCCCGCCGCCTTGATCGGCACGCCGACCAGCGAGGCCACCTGCTCGTCCAGATCGTCGCGCCCGCCGGTGCGGTTCAGGAACAGCGGCTCTTCGGCCAGATTGGGCACGACCGCGGGCATGCCGGTCTTCAGGATGCGGCCGGTGATGCCCTCGCCGTCGCGGAATTCGATCTGGGAGACGGCGTCGTTGGACAGACCGTTGGCGGCGACCAGCCGCAGCACGTTGTCCTCGCCCACCAGATAGACGCGGCCCCGGTGCATCTGAAGCTGGTAGGCCAGCGCCCGCAGCACCTCGCGCAGGGTCTGCTGCAGGTCGAGGGAGGAACCGAGAATCTTGCTGACCTCATAGATCGTCAGCAGTTCCAGGTTCGACGTGGACTGGCGCATGGCACCCGGCATGATCGACACCCCCAGCTCATCCGGAATCCGGAACGTCCCGCGATGCCTCGCGCGTCGTCCATAAGGTTCCGGCACGGCGCCTCGAACCTTTCCTCCCGGGTGGGGTGCGCGCTCCTTGGGCCGGCGCTTTTGACCACCGCATTGTCCGCTCGGCGGACTGTCTAAAGTGTCTGAGACATTGGGTCGAAAGGCAAGCCCTTTTGCATAGGAATTGTTGCGACGCACAATGACCTTCGTCCGTGGCAAGCTGTCGCAAGCGCCCGGGAAGCGCCCGACTCCGCTGGACGTTTCGGGCTAACTATGATAATAACCGACCAGTCAGTTATTTGCCGGTGCGTGAGCCCGCCATGCCGGACGAGGACGCCTCACCCCCACGCTGGCGCCGCCGGAAGGACGCCCGCCCGCAGGAAATCGTCGACGCCGCGCTGGACGTGTTCGGCGAACGCGGCTTCGCCGCCGCAAGGCTGGACGACGTGGCCGCCCGCGCCGGGGTCAGCAAGGGCACGCTCTATCTCTACTTCCCGAACAAGGAAGAGCTGTTCAAGGCGGTGGTCCGCGCCGCCATCCTACCGAACCTGGAACTGGCGGAGCGCCGGCTGGCGGAGGCGCGGGGAGCGAGCTTTCCCATCCTGGAAGCGCTGCTGACCATCATGGCCGAGCGCATCCTGCGCACCAAGGCCGGGGCGATCCCCAAGCTGATCATCGCGGAGGCCGGCAACTTCCCCGACCTCGCCCGCTTCTATTACGACGAGGTGATTCGGCGCGCCTTCGCGCTGGTGTCGGCGGTGCTGGCGCGCGGCGTGGAGAGCGGCGAGTTCCGGCCCGTCGACATCGACGCCACCGTCCGCCTCGTCGTCGCGCCCATGCTGATGAGCGCGCTCTGGCGCTCCACCTTCGAAGCGCTGGAAGGCCGCCCGCTCGACCTGCCGGGGCTGTTGCGCGCCCACCTCGACCATCTGCGCCGCGCGCTGGCCCCGGAGCCGCGGGCGGAGGGAGGCCCCGCGCCATGAGCTGGATGTCGGACACGCTGGCCGCCCTGGCGGTCGCGCTGGGGCTCGGCGGATCGAACGCGGTGCCGCTCGCCCACGGCTATGCGGAGGGGGAGTATCTGCGCATCGCCGCCCCGGCCTCCGGCACGCTGGACACGCTGGCGGTCACGCGCGGCGGGCGCGTGGCGGCGGGCGCGCCGCTGTTCGCGCTGGACCTGACCTCCGCGCGGGCAGAGCGCGACCGGCTGGCCGCCGCCCTGTCCCAGGCGCGGGCGCAGCTCGCCGACTTGCGCAAGGGCAAGCGCCCGGACGAGCTGGCGGTCGTCGCCGCGCAGAAGGCGCAGGCCGAGGCGGCGCTGCGCTATTCCGCCATCGATCTGGAACGGCAGCAGACGCTGGTGGCGCGCAAGGTCAGCTCCGACGACCGGCTCGACACCGCCCGCGCCGCCTACGACCGCGACCGCGCGCGTCTGGCGGAGCTGAACGCGCAGCTTGCCGTGTCGAACCTTGCGGCCCGGCCCGACCAGCTCCGCGCCGCTGAGGAGGCGGTCGCCCAGGCCGAGGCGGCGCTGGCCCAGGCGGAAAAGCGGCTGGCCGAGCTGGCGCCTCTGGCCCCGGCCGACGCCCTGGTGGAGGACACGCTGTTCAACCCCGGCGAATGGGTCCCGGCGGGCTCTCCCGTGGTGTCGCTGCTGCCCTTCGGAAACGGCAAGCTGGTGGTCTTCGTGCCGGAGCCGCTGATGAACCGCGTCAAGCCGGGGGACGCCGTGCGCGTGCGCTGCGACGGCTGCCCGCCCGGCCTGACCGCGCGCGTCACCTACGTCTCCCCGCGCGCGGAATACACCCCGCCGGTCATCTACAGCGTCGGCAGCCGCGAAAAGCTGGTCTTCCGCATGGAGGCGAAGCCGGAGGGCGGAGCCGCGCTGAATCCCGGCCTGCCGGTGGATGTGGAGTTGCCGCGGTGACTCCGGAACCCGCCATCGACGTCCACAACCTTGTGAAGCGGTTCGGCGCCAAAACGGTCGTGGATGACTTTTCGATCCGGGTCGGGACGGGGCAGATCTTCGGCTTCCTCGGGCCGAACGGGTCGGGGAAGACGACGACCATCCGCATGCTCTGCGGGCTGCTGACGCCCGACGCGGGGGAGGGCACTTGCCTTGGCCTGAACATCCGAACCCAGAGTGCGGCGATCAAGCGGCAGGTCGGCTACATGACCCAGAGGTTCAGCTTCTGGGAGGATCTGAGCATCGCCGAAAACCTGGACTTCGTCGCCCGCATGTACGGTCTGCCCGACCGCAAGCATCGGGTTGCGGCGGCGCTCGACCGGCTGGGCCTCGCCAACCGGCGGGCGCAGTTGGCGGGGCAGCTCTCCGGGGGGTGGAAGCAGCGTCTGGCGCTGGCCGCCTGCATCCTGCACGAGCCGAAGCTGCTGCTGCTGGACGAACCGACGGCCGGCGTGGACCCCAAGGCCCGGCGGGAGTTCTGGGACGAAATCCACCACCTTGCCCAAGACGGCCTGACCGTTCTGGTCAGCACCCATTACATGGACGAGGCGGAGCGCTGCCACGAGATCGCCTATCTCGCCTACGGCAGGCTGATGACGCAGGGGACGGTGGACGCGGTGATCGCGCGGTCCGGCCTCGTCACGCGGGAGGTCGCGGCGACTTCGGGGAATGGCGGGGAACTCGGCCGGGTCGCGGCGGAGCTGAAGGAAAAACCGGGGGTGGAGATGGTGGCGGCCTTCGGCGCCCGGCTGCACGTCAGCGGCACCGACGCGGCGGCCCTGGATCGGGCGCTGGCACCCTTGGTGTCGTCAGCGGCGTCGTCAGCGGGCCTGCGCGTGGAGGCGACCAAGCCGTCGCTGGAGGATGTATTCATCCACCTGATGGGCCGCAGCACGGACAACTTCCAATGAGCGTCCGCCATGACACGGCGAAGGCGGGAAAGCCCGCCGGGAGGAGGCGGCCCCCAGCCCCGGATCGGGGTGGAGGCCGCGTCGCATCACTCGGTGACGGCGGTGGTGACGCCGGTGCTCTTGTTCCAGCGCAGCGTCAGCTTGGAGATCTGGCAGAGGTTCAGGTTCTCCCAAACCGCCGTCTCGCCGTCGTCGTAGGCGACCTTCATGTCCCAATTGCAGGTCTTCTCGCCCTTGGCGAAGGCCAGCTCGAAGGACTCGCCGTCGTTCAGGATGTCGCGGCCCAGGACGTCTTCGTCCCAGCTGTTGCTGTGGGACTCGCTGACATAGATGTGCTTCAGCGCGTAGCCGGTCTTGTTGAGGATGGTGAAGTCCTGCTGGCCGGCCTGGGCCGCACCATGGACGAGGAACAGGGCGGCGGCGGCAACCGAAACCTTGGCAAGAATGGCCTTCACGGATTTTCTCCTAACGAAAGAGGTATGCTGTTGGGAGGGTGTCGGCGATACGCTGGCTCTGTCAACGCATTTGCACAAATTAACCAAACATTTCAGCAGCCCTTTGTTTCCAGTTTTAAATATTGCACCCGAAGATTGGGTTGGAGGATGCAATGGCCTATTTCTCATTGACACGTTTCGTTGCAGTCATGGTCAAAGAATTCATCCAGATGCGCCGCGACCGGCTGACCTTCGCCATGATGGTGGGGGTGCCGATCCTGCAATTGATCCTGTTCGGCTTCGCCATCAATTCCGACCCCAAGCATTTGCCCACCGCCGTTCTGACCGCCGACGACAGCGCCTTTTCGCGCACGCTGGTCGCGGCCATGGCCAACTCCGGCTATTTCGACGTGACCCGCGCCGCGTCGGGCGAGGATGACCTGAACCGCATGCTGGCGGAGGGGGAGGTGCAGTTCGCCGTCACCATCCCCGTGGGCTTCGCCCGCGACCTGCAGCGCGGCGCCCGGCCCGTTCTGCTGGTGGAGGCCGACGCGACCGACCCGGCGGCGACCAGCAACGCCATCGCTGCGCTGATGACGATCGCGCGCCAGGCGCTCGACCCCGATCTGACCGGGCCGCTGCGCGGCCTGCGCGCCACGCCCGATCCCATCGAGCTGCGCATCCACCGCCGCTACAACCCGGAGGGCATCACCCAGTACAACGTCGTCCCCGGCCTGATGGGGGTGGTGCTGACCATGACCATGGTGATGATGACCGCGCTGGCCGTCACGCGCGAGCGGGAGCGGGGCACCATGGAAAACCTGCTGGCCATGCCGGTCCGCCCGTTCGAGGTGATGCTGGGCAAGATCGTGCCCTTCATCCTGGTCGGCTACGTGCAGGTGATCATCATCGTTCTGGCGGCGCGGGCGCTGTTCGGGGTGCCCATCGTGGGCAGTCTGACGCTGTTGTCCACGGTGCTGATCCTGTTCATCGCCGCCAACCTCGCGGTGGGCTTCACCTTTTCCACGGTGGCGAAGAACCAGCTTCAGGCCATGCAGATGTCCTTCTTCTTCTTCCTGCCGTCGATGCTGCTGTCGGGCTTCATGTTCCCGTTCCGCGGCATGCCCGGCTGGGCGCAGGCGGTTGGGGAAGTGCTGCCGCTGACCCATTTCCTGCGCATCGTCCGCGGCATCCTGCTGAAGGGCAACGGCCCGGCCGAGATCGCGGGGGAGGTGGCGTCCCTGCTGGTCTTCCTCGCCGTCGTCACCGTCCTCGCGCTCAAACGCTACCGGCAGACACTCGACTAGAGCTTGGCAGTGGTAATACAAATGGGCTGTGACACCAGCGTGAGCCTCACTTTTCGTTAATAATCCTTCGCTTTAATCTTCGCCATTGGCTGCGGTTGGGGGTTTCGATGCGGCGCTTGGCGGTGGGAATGCTGGTCGCGGGCTTGGTCGCGTCAACCCTGGCGGGAAGCGCGGAGGCCAAGCCGCACAAGAAGAAGCACACGCCGCCCGCGCCCAACTCCATCGCCTGGAGTCAGGTGAGCGGCCCGTCCTCCGGCCCGGCGCAGTCCATCGGCGGGTACGCCGCCGGCTGCATCGCCGGCGCGCAGCCCCTGGCGGGCGAAGGGGCCGGCTATCAGGTCATCCGGATGTCGCGCCAGCGTTACTACGGCCATCCGGATCTCGTCGATTACCTGAAGGACTTCGGGCGCAAGGTCGCCGCGGCGGGGCTGGGCAGCGCGCTGGTCGGCGACATGGGACAGGCGCGCGGCGGCCCGATGAGCTTCGGCCACGCCAGCCACCAGATCGGGCTGGACGCCGACATCTGGCTGCGGCTCGACTTGGCACCCATGGGGCGCAACGCGCGCGAAGGCCTGACCGAAATCAAATACGTCGATTACGACCGCATGCGCGTCACCGCCGACTGGTCGGACCGGCAGGCGAACCTGATCCGCATCGCCGCCAGCGACCCGCGCGTGGCGCGCATCTTCGTCAACCCGGCCATCAAGCTCGCCATGTGCCGGCACAACTGGCCGAATCGCGACTTTCTGCGCAAGCTGCGCCCCTGGCACGGCCACGACGGGCACATGCACATCCGCCTGAGCTGCCCGGCCAACAGCCCGCAGTGCGAGGAACAGCGCGACATCCCCGACGGCGACGGCTGCGGCGATGAACTGGAAAGCTGGCTCGAATCGGCCTCCCCGGCGGTGGAGACGCACAACGGAAAGCCCCAGCCGCGCTATGTCAACATGCCGCCGGCCTGCCAAAGCGTCCTGCGCGCAAACGGAACGCGCGTTGCCTCCGTGGACAGCAACCAACAAGAGAAGGCGGTGCGGTGACGTGTCGCCCTGTTTTGCACTTGCATGCTATTAAGGCCTGATTAACCTAAGGGATGGACGCTTTCGCGTGACGGGCGAACTGTTTTTGCAGCCGCCACCGAAAGATTGTTTCGTTCAGCCTCCGGGGCAGGCACGATGGCGATGACCGAGAAGCACGACGACAACGCGGGTGCGCCCCGTCTCAACCTCAAAACCCGCCTCCACGCGTGGTGGGAGGGCTACGACCTGTCCGGCCTGAAGGCGAAGAAGGGCGAGGAGGAACACCCCCAGCCCGCCGCCCAGCCGCAGGCCTCGGTGCCGGACCACGGGCCGGGCGTCAACCGCTGGGGCAAGCCGCTGTGGACCGCCACGCGAATCGAGGTGGCGGAGAAGCTGTGGGGCGAGGGCTTCAACACGCCGGGCGGGCACGACCACATCCCCTATCTGGTGAAGCCGCTGGGCCTGAATCCGGCCATGAGCGTGCTCGACCTCTCCGCCGGGCTCGGCGGGACCAGCCGCACCATGGCGGCCAAATACGGCTGCTGGGTCACCGGGCTGGAGGCGTCGGAAATCCTCGCCAAGGAGGGCATGGTCCGCTCCTTCAAGGAGGGGCTGGAGAAGAAGGCGGCGATCGAGACCTACGACCCGGAAAACTTCAGCTATCACAAGCGCGTGGACGCCATCGTCTACAAAGAGGGCATGTTCTCCGTCCGCAACAAGGACAGCATGTTCGACGGGATGGAGTTGGCGCTGAAGCCGCGCGGCCATCTGCTGATGACCGATTACGTCGTCGATCCGTCCGTGGCCGGCGCCCGCGCCATCCAGCTCTGGTGCGACCGGGAACCGATGCAGCCGCACCTCTGGTCGAAGGAGTCCATGGCCGCCGCTTTCGCCCAGCGGAACCTGGACCTGCGCATCGCGGAGGACATCACCGACACCCACCGCCACCTGATCGTCTCGGCCATCCAGGGGCTGGTGGAGCATCTGGAGCGCCACCACCTGGACCACGGCACCAAGCTGGCCGTCATGGACGAGGTGGAGATGTGGGTGCGCCGCGTCGCCGCCATCGAAGCCGGCATGAAGGTCTACCGTTTCTATGCCCTGAAGCCGGCGGAATAAGGGGGAAGAAACGCACCGGTTCATCACAACCTCGACGGTGACAGGGGCGGTTGACAGGGTGGGTGCGCCGCACTATGGTGCGCGCCTTCGATCGAGCCGCCGACCGACCAGGATGAAGAACTATGAAGATCGTTAACTCGCTCAAGTCGATGAAGACGCGCCACAAGGCCTGCCGCGTGATCCGCCGCAAGGGCCGCGTCTACGTCATCAACAAGCAGAACCCGCGCTTCAAGGCCCGCCAGGGCTGAGAAGGGGCAAGCGGCCGGGCATCGCCTCGGCCGCCGGACCACCTGGGTTTCTCGCAAGAGCCGCGCCTTCGGGCGCGGCTCTTGCGTTTTGGCGATTCAGACCAACTTGTCTCCTTCCCGCCGGCGGTGCTACCACTGGCAATGGAACGCCTCCGGAACCAACCGGGGCGAACAATCGGGGGAGGAGGCCGGCCATGAAGATGCCCGTGCCCGACGCCGGCGTCATCGGGCGCCGCCGCGAGATCGTCAGCGCGCTCCGCGCCATCGTGCCCGGCGAGGGCGTGATCGTCGACGAAAGCGAACTGCGCGCCTATGAATGCGACGGGCTGACCGCCTATCGCCAGCTTCCCATGGTCGTCGTGCTGCCCAGCACGACCGAGCAGGTGAGCCAGGTGCTCAAGACCTGCAAGGAGATGGGCGTCAAGGTCGTGCCGCGCGGGGCCGGAACCTCGCTGTCCGGCGGAGCCTTGCCGCTGGCCGACGGCGTGCTGCTCGGCATGGGCAAGTTCAACCGCATCCTCGACATCGACTTCGCGAATCGCTGCGTGGTGACCCAGCCGGGGGTGACGAACCTCGGCATCTCCAACGCGGTGGCTCATGAGGGCTTCTATTACGCGCCCGACCCCAGCAGCCAGATCGCCTGCACCATCGGCGGCAACATCGCGGAGAATTCCGGCGGCGTGCACTGCCTGAAATACGGGCTGACCACCAACAACGTGCTGGGCGTGGAGATGGTGCTGATGGACGGCACCATCCTCCGGCTGGGCGGCAAGCATCTGGACGCCGGCGGCTACGACCTGATGGGCGTCATCACCGGATCCGAAGGGCTGCTGGGCGTGGTGACGGAGGTCACCGTGCGCATTCTGAAGAAGCCGGCCACCGCGCGCGCCGTGCTGATTGGCTTCCCGACCAGCGAGCAGGGCGGCGACTGCGTGGCCGCCATCATCGCGGCCGGCATCATCCCCGGCGGCATGGAGATGATGGACAAGCCGGCCATCCACGCGGCGGAGGACTTCGTCCACGCCGGCTACCCGCTGGATGTGGAAGCCCTGCTGATCGTCGAACTCGACGGCCCGGCGGCGGAGGTGGACCACCTGATCGAGCGGGTGGAGGCGATCGCCAAGGACAAGGGCGCCTGCTACTCCCGCATTTCCACGTCGGAGGAGGTGCGGCTGTCCTTCTGGGCCGGGCGCAAGGCCGCCTTCCCGGCGGTGGGCCGAATCAGCCCCGACTATTACTGCATGGACGGCACGATCCCGCGCAAGGCGCTGCCGCTGGTGCTCCATCGCATGAACGAGATGTCGGAAAAGCACGGGCTGCGCGTCGCCAACGTCTTCCACGCGGGCGACGGCAACCTGCACCCGCTGATCCTCTACGACGCCAACAAGCCCGGCGAGCTGGAAAAGGCGGAGGAATTCGGCAACGACATCCTGCGCCTGTGCGTCGAGGTCGGCGGCGTGCTGACCGGCGAGCATGGCGTGGGCGTGGAAAAGCGCGACCTGATGAACGACCAGTTCGCGCCGGTGGACCTGGAGCAGCAGCAGCGCATCAAATGCGCCTTCGACCCCGAGGGTCTGCTGAACCCCGGCAAGGTCTTCCCGACGCTGCATCGCTGCGCCGAGCTTGGCCGCCTGCACGTCCACAAAGGGGAACTGCGCTTCCCCGACATTCCCCGTTTCTGAGGGGCGCATTCACATGACCGTCACCACCTTCAAGCCCGAGACGGCCGCCCAGGCCGCCGAAGCCGTGCGCTGGGCGCTGTCGGAAGGGGAGCCGCTGGACGTCACCGGCACCGGCTCCAAGCGCGGGCTCGGACGCCCGATGCAGACCGCCTACACGCTGGACCTGTCCGGCCTCAACGGCGTCGTGGCGTACGAGCCGGAAGAACTCGTTCTGACCGCCAAGGCCGGCACGCCGATGGCCGTCATCCTGCCCATGCTGGCCGAACGGCGCCAGCAGCTGGCCTTCGAGCCGCAGGATTTGGGGCCTCTGTTCGGCCAGCCGGCGGGGCAGGGGACGCTCGGCGGCGTGCTCGCCTGCGGGCTGGCCGGCCCGCGCCGCATCAGCGCCGGCTCGGCGCGGGACCACGCGCTGGGCATGGAGGGCGTCAACGGCCGCGGCGAGGTCTACAAGGGCGGCGGCAAGGTCGTGAAGAACGTCACCGGCTACGACGTGCCCAAGCTGATGGCCGGCTCCTTCGGCACGCTGACCGCGCTGACCGAGGTGACCGTGAAGGTGCTGCCCGCGCCCGAGGACACGCGCACGCTGGTCCTGACCGGCCGTGACGACGCGGCGGCGGTCGAGGCCCTGACCCGCGCGATGCAGAGCCCCTATGAGGTGTCGGGCGCCGCGCATCTGCCGGCGACCGTGGCGGCGCGGTCGGGCGTGCGCAACGTGGCCGGGGCGGGTGCCCCGGTGACGCTCGTCCGGCTGGAGGGCTTCGGTCCGTCCGTCGCGGCGCGCGTCGCCGCACTGAAGGAGGAACTGGGCGCGGACGGGGTGCTGGAGCGGGAGGACTCGCTGGCGGTTTGGCGGGAGGTTCGGGATGTGTCGTACTTCTGCCCCCTCCCTAACCCTCCCCCGCTTCGCGGTGGAGGGGACTTTGGCGATGTGGCGGCAGCTCCCTCTCCCGCGCCAGCGGGGGAGGGTTGGGGAGGGGGCAATGGCGCTTCCCACATCTGGAAGCTCTCCGTCCCACCCTCCGACGGCCCGCGCGTGGCCGCAGCCATCCGCGAAGCCCTCGACGCCGATCTCTTTTTCGACTGGGGCGGCGGCTTGATCTGGGTGGCGGCGCTGCCCAATTCCGACGCCGCGCGGTCGATTCGCGGCGCGCTGAACGGCTCCGGCCACGCCACGCTGGTGCGGGCGCCGGAGGACGTGCGCGCCTCGGCCGACGTGTTCCACCCGCTTGCCGCACCGCTGATGGCGCTCAGCCGTCGCGTGAAGGAAAGCTTCGATCCCCGCGGCATTCTCAGCCCAGGCCGCATGTACGCGGGGGTGTGAGGGAACCCATGCAGACGAATTTCAGCCTCGCCCAGCTCGCGGATGCCGATTACCGGGATTCCGAGTCCATCCTGCGCAAGTGCGTGCATTGCGGCTTCTGCACGGCGACCTGCCCGACCTATGTCCTGCTCGGCGACGAGCTGGACAGCCCGCGCGGCCGCATTTACCAGATCAAGGACATGCTGGAGAAGGGGGGGCCGCCCACCGACCAGCAGGTCAAGCACGTCGACCGCTGCCTGTCCTGCCTGTCCTGCATGACCACCTGCCCGTCGGGCGTGCATTACATGCACCTCGTCGATCACGCCCGCGCCCACATCGAGACGACCCACGCCCGCCACCCGGCCGACCGGGCGATCCGGAACCTGCTGGCCCACCTGCTGCCGAACCCGAAGCTGTTCCGGCTGGCGCTGCTCGGCGCCTGGGTTGGCAAGCCCTTCGGCGGGGTGCTGCCGGGGCGGCTGCAAGCGTTGCTGAAGCTGGCGCCGAAGTCCGTGCCGGGGCCGAGCTACAGCGACCGGCCCGGCGTCCACCCGGCGGAAGGCGCGCGCAAGAAGCGCGTCGCGCTGCTGATCGGCTGCGCGCAGCAGGTGCTGGCGCCGCAGATCAACGAGGCGACCATCCGCCTGCTGAACCGGCATGGGGTCGAGGTGGTGGTGGCGAAGGGGGCGGACTGCTGCGGCGCGCTGACCCACCACATGGGTCGGCAGGACCTCGGCCACGCCTCCGCCAAGAAGACCATCGACGCCTGGATCGGCGAAATGGATGGGGCCAATGGGGATAATGGGGGCCTGGACGCCATCATCATCAACGCGTCCGGCTGCGGCACGGCGGTGAAGGACTACGGCCATGTCTTCCGCGAGGACCGCGACTATGCGGAGAAGGCCAAGCGCGTGGCCGCCATCACCCGCGACGTGACGGAGTTCCTGACGGAGATCGGTTTGACCGAGCCGGTGGTGGAGACCGGGCAGGCCATCGCCTACCACTCCGCCTGCTCCATGCAGCACGGGCAGCGCATCAAGGACCCGCCGCGCAACCTGCTGCGCGCCGCCGGCTTCCAAATCCGGGAGATCCCGGAGGGGCATATCTGCTGCGGCTCGGCCGGCACTTACAACATGCTCCAGCCGGAAATCGCGGTGCAGCTGCGCGACCGCAAGGTCCGCAACATCGAGAGCACCGGGGCCGACGCAGTCTCCGCCGGCAATCTCGGCTGCATCACGCAGATCGGCACCGGCACCGACCTGCCCATCGTCCACACGGTGGAGCTTCTGGACTGGGCGACCGGCGGCCCGATGCCCGACGCGCTGAAGGGCAACCCGGCCTTCCCGCAGAGGCCGCGGGCGCCCGCCGGGACCATGCGGGCGGCGGAGTAGGCCGCCCTTCCGCTTGGCCTTTCCCCACCGCACGGCTACGCTGGCGGTGACGGAACGACGGGGCGCGATGTGAGCATTGAGGCCGGGGAGTATGGGATCGGGCGCCGGTTGTCGGCCTGGGCAGTGCACGCCTTCACGGCGAGCGGTGTGGTTCTGGGGCTGCTGGCCCTCCTCGCCGCCGTCGGCGGGGACGCCAAGGCGTGCCTGGGCTGGCTGGGGCTCGCGCTGGTCGTGGACGGGGTGGACGGCACGCTGGCCCGCCGCGCTTCAGTGAAGGAGGTGCTGCCGGGCATCGACGGCTCGGTGCTGGACCTCGTCATCGACTATCTGACCTACGTGGTCGTGCCGGCGGTGTTCCTGCACCGCTTCGCCCTGCTGCCCGACGGGCTGGGCGTGGCGCTGGCCGCGTGGGTCATGATGACCTCGCTCTACTGCTTCTCCAACACGGGCATGAAGAGCGGCGACAACTACTTCGTCGGCTTCCCGGCGATCTGGAACGTCGTCGCGCTCTATCTGTGGCTGCTGGGGCTGAACCCCTGGATCAACGCCGCCGTGGTGGTGGTGCTGGGACTGCTGACCTTCACGACGGTGAAGTTCCTGCACCCTTTCCGCGTCCGCCGCTGGATGCGCCTGAACCTGCTGATGAGCGCCGCGTGGCTCGCCTCCAGCGCGGCGCTCGTCGCCCTGTACCCGGACCGGCCGGCCGTGCTCTGGGCGGTGTGGCTGGTCAGCAGCGCCTATTACGCGGCGGTCTGCGCCTGGAGGACGCTGCGCGGGCCGATGGAGGCGTAGCGGGTCCGCCGCAGTCCTACTTGGCGTCCTGCTTGGCCTCGCGGGCTTTCTGTTCGATGGCCTCACCGGCGTTTTCAAGCATCCGGCCGGCCTTGGCGGTGGCGTCCTTCGCCGCTTCTCCGGCGCGTTCGGCGGTCTGGTCCACCGCCCGCCCGATCTCCTGCCCGGTCTTCTCCGCCGACTGCTGGTCGTCGCACGCCGCCACCAGCGGCAGGGTCAGCAGCGACAGGGCGAGGGCGGCAGCGCGCGTCATGTGACTTCGAGGCATCGAACCCTTCTCCGATCGTTTCCGATGGAGAAGGAACGCTTCGCGTGGGCGAAGGTGCCCAAACGGTGTCACCTTCGCCCTCTTCCCAACCCGCGCTTACCTCCGGCCGATCAGAACTGCTCCTCGCTCAGCGCCATGACCGTCCGATGCGCGGTCAGGATCGGCAGCAGCAGGCCCGGCGCCTGGGCCAGGATCTGCTCCGCGTAGAAGCGGGCGGTGACCAGCTTGGCTTCCAGGAAGGAGGCGTTGGCGCCCGGCTGGCGCAGGGACTCCATCGCCTTGGCGGCGGACAGGGCCAGCATCCAGCCGCCGGCCACGGTGCCCCACAGCTTCAGGTAATTCGCGGCACCGGCGGCGGCGGCGCGCAGGTCGCCGTCGGCCTGGGTCTTCACCACCCACGCCACCGCCTGTTCCAGCGCGTCAAGGCCGGCGGCGAGGTTGCTGCGGATCGCCTCCATGTCGTCGCCGGGGACGCTCTCCAGTTCCTTCACCGTGGCGCGCATCTCCGCGATGAAGCTGCGGGCCGACTCGCCGCCGTCGCGGCCGGTCTTGCGGAAGGTCAGGTCGTTGGCGTGGATGCCGTTCGTGCCTTCGTAGATCGGGGTGATGCGGGCGTCGCGGTAATGCTGGGCCGCCCCCGTCTCCTCGATGAAGCCCATGCCGCCGTGGATCTGCAAGCCGGTGGAGGCGACCTCGCAGCCGATGTCGGTGCTCCAGGCCTTCACGATGGGCGTCAGGATGTCCACGCGGGCCGTGGCGGCGGCGCGCACCCCGGCGTCCTCATGGTGGCGGGAAACGTCCAGTTGCGTGCCGGCGTAGAGCGCCAGCGCGCGGGCGGCTTCCGTCTTCGCGCGCATGTCCAGCAGCATGCGGCGCACGTCCGGATGGCGGATGATGGCGACGCCGGAGCCCTTCGGGTCGGCCAGATCCTTGCTCTGCACACGGGACTTGGCGTAGTCGCGGGCCTGCTGGTAGGCACGCTCGGCAATCGCCACGCCCTGGATGCCGACGCCCAGGCGGGCGTTGTTCATCATGGTGAACATGTACTCGATGCCGCGGTTCTCCTGGCCGACCAGATAGCCGACGGCGCCGCTGTTGTCGCCGAAAGCCATGACGGCGGTCGGGCTGGCCATGATGCCCAGCTTGTGCTCCAGGCTGGCGCAGCGCAGGTCGTTGCGCTCGCCGGGCGTGCCGTCCTCCTTCAGCAGGAACTTCGGCACGATGAACAGGCTGATGCCCTTGATGCCCGGAGGAGCGTCGGGCAGGCGCGCCAGGACCAGATGGATGATGTTCTCCGTCAGGTCGTGCTCGCCGTAGGTGATGAAGATCTTCTGGCCGGTGATGCGGTAGGTGCCGTCGTCCGCCCGCACCGCCCTGGTGCGCACGGCCGCGAGGTCGGAGCCCGCCTGCGGCTCCGTCAGGTTCATGGTGCCGGTCCACTCGCCCGCGATCATCTTGGGCAGGTAGGTCTGCTTCTGCTCCGCGCTGGCGTGCTCGGTCAGCAGGTCCACGGCCCCCTGGGTCAGCAGCGGGCACAGGCCGAAGGACAGGTTGGAGGCCTGCCACATCTCGTTCACCGCGAAGGCCACCGTCCAGGGCAGTCCCTGGCCGCCGTAGTCCGGCTCGAACGGCAGGCTGTTCCACCCGCTTTCGGTGAACTGGCTGTAGGCCTCCTTCCAGCCGGTGGGCGTGCGGACGACGCCGTTCTCCAGCCTGGAGCCTTCCTTGTCGCCGACCCGGTTCAGCGGCGCCAGCACGCCCGAGGCGAACTTGCCGGCTTCCTCCAGCACGGCGTCCACCAGATCGGGGGCGGCCGATTCGCAGTTCGGCAGAGCGGCGACCTTGGCGAGCCCGACGACCTCGTTGAGGACGAAGCGCAGGTCATCGACCGGAGCGGTGTAGGGAATCATGGCTGGTGCGGCCTCCCGGGACCCATTTGTGCGGAAATGGTTTGGTGTGTGCGGTTTGGTGCGCGCGGGTTGATGCGCGCGGTTCGTTTGGGCGTGCTTTACGCGCGCGTCAACCATACCGTACCGAATGGCCCAAGGCGAGTGCCGCAAGCGTGGGTGGTTCTGCCGTCTGGGTTGCGGCGGGGACAGCGCGCCTGCGACGCAGCCCGGCGGGGCGGAAGTTGGCATCCCTGTTGCAATGCTTCCGCAGCACCGTTCAGAGGGGGCCGTCCCATGACCATCACCACCGCCTTCGCCCGTCAGGCCGAAACCGCCGTCCAGGCGGGAAAGACCGTGCGCGGACCGGCCAATGTGGAGGCCGCGGTCCGGAACGCCAGCGCCAAGACCGGGGTCGATTTTTCCTACCTCATGGAAAAAGCTGCCGTGGAAAGCGGGTTCCGCACGGACGTGAAGTCCTCCTCCTCCTCCGCGACGGGGCTCTACCAGTTCATCGACAGCACGTGGCTGACCACGCTGCGCGACCATGGCGCGGACCACGGGCTGGGCAAATACGCCGACGCCATCCAGACGCGCGGCGACGGGCGCCCCTACGTCACCGATCCGGACATGAAGAAGGAGATCCTGGATCTGCGCAAGGACCCCAACGTCTCCGCCCTGATGGCGGCGGAGTTCACGCGCGACAACAAGGAGTATCTGGAGGAAACGGTCCAGGGGAACCGCAAGATCGGCTCGACGGAGCTGTACCTTGCCCACTTCCTGGGGGCGGGCGGGGCCTCGAAGTTCCTGAACGCCATGCAGGACAACCCGAATCGTCAGGCGAAGGAACTGTTCCCCGAAGCGGCGGCCGCCAACAAGGCCGTGTTCATGGACAAGGAGACGGGGAAGGGCAAGTCGCTGAAGGACATCTACGACCGCTTCGCCTCCAAGTTCGCGGAGAACCCCTACGCCGACTTCGCCCCGGCGCAGACGGTGATGGACCGCGTCCGCCGGCAGGACATTCCCGACGGCTTCACCACCCAGGTCCCGAGCATCCCTCAGAAGGCGCTGAACGGGACGCCGCTGTCGATCTACCATGTGCTGGCGCTGAACGCGCTGGAAACGCCGGACGAGGTGGACAGCATCACCGGCAAGCCGTCGCGCGAAAAAGCCCAGCGCGGCGAGAAGGACCACCGCCGCATGCGCGACGATCCGGTGCGCACTGAACAGTCGGACCAGATGGGCTTGGGGATGGGGCTTGGCCTGACCAAGGTGGTCGGGCAGGGCGCGGACGCCGCAGCCACGACCGCGCAGTAATCGAAGGGTCTACAGGGAGCCGAGCCGGGCGCGCGCGTCCTCGGCGATGGCCTCGAAGACCCGGCGGTCGCCGGGCATCAGCGCGTCGGGACGCAAGAGCCGCCGCGCCTCGAACCGCAGCCCGGCCTCGCGCGCCTCCGCCCCCGTGCCCCAGAAGGCCGGCGTCACGCGGTGGAAGGCCAGCCGTTCCAGCGGCGCTTGCAGGCGCACCTCCCGCAGGACGTTGGACAGGTCGAAGTCGATCAGACTCCGCCGGCCGCGCCCGGTCAGCACGATCCAAGCGTGGAAGGGAAAGGCCTCGGCCTCGTGCCGTTTCTGCTTCGGGTCGGGGATGCGCAGGTCGGTGCCGGCCGCCGGATAGCCGATCCAGCGCGGCCGTTTCGCGTGGGATTCCGTGCGGAACGCCACGCGCCCCAACGCCACCTCCGCCCGCCCGCAGCCCAGCCGCTCCAGCGCCATGGCCCCGGCGAAGGCAAAGTATTGGCAGCCGCCGAGTTGGTGGACATGGACCAGTTCCCGATGCAGCGGGTGGGCGGTCACCGCCTCGTGCAGCGCGCGGCGGATGCGCTCCTGCCTGGGCGGAAGTGCGCCGGTCGGCGGGACCTCCGTTCCGGCCTCGCCGAGCATCAGGCGCATCCACGCCGACATCGCCAGCAGCATCCCCGCGTCCCTTCCCGCAGCCTCAATCTCTTTTCGAACAGGCCCTTTTCGAACAGGACGGGTACGGGAAGGTTGCGGGTGCTTGAGGATCGCGCTCGTGCTGTTCGCCAGAGTGCGGCTTGCGATGCGGCTTCTCCGCCGGAACAGCGGCCCATCGTCGCGCGGCCCGGCGCAGGGCGGGTGCTGGAGCTGGGCATTGGACCTGGGCATCGGGATTGCCATGTGCACGATCGCCGCCACGCTGATAACCTGACCGGCCAGGAACAGGGCTCAGCCAGAACACCGAGAACTTCCCCCATCAGGAGGCCCGAATGTATGTACCCCCGGCGTTTCGCGAGACCGACCTGCCGTTCATCCACGAGACGATGCGAGCCGCCGGGCTTGCCAATCTGGTAACCGCCACGGCGAGCGGACTGGCGTGCACGCCGTTGCCCATGCTGCTCGACGCCGGCGAGGGCGAGATGGGCACGCTCTACGGGCATGTGGCGAAGGCCAATCCTCAGTGGAGAGAGGCGCCGGTCGGGGAGGCCCTGGCAATCTTCATGGGGCCGGATGCCTATGTCACCCCGTCCTGGTACGCAAGCAAGGAACGGGACGGTAAGGTCGTGCCGACGTGGAACTACGCAGCGGTCCACGCCTATGGACCTGTCGAGTTCTTCGAGGATGCCGACCGGCTGCTCGATGTCGTCACGCGCCTGACCGACCGGCACGAGGCCTCGCGCCCGCAGCCCTGGGCCGTCGGCGACGCGCCACCCGATTTCATCCAGGCACAGTTGCGGGGAATCGTCGGTGTGCGGCTTCCCATCGCCCGGATCGACGCCAAGCGGAAGATGAGCCAGAACCGGAATGCGGAGGACCGGGCGAACGTAAAGGAAGCGCTTTCCCAGAGCGCCGACGCAGGGGAACGCCAAGCCGCTGCTCTCATCCGGGACTGACGTCGGATCGCGCGGCGGTCGAAATCCAAGGCTTGAAGCGTCACGGTGGCGGAGGACGGGATGCCCTCCGCCACCTCGCTTTCCTTACGGCAGCATCTTGCCGGGGTTCAGCAGGCCCTTCGGATCAAGCGCGGTCTTCATCGCGCGCAGCAGGTCGAATTCCACCGGGCTCTTGATGACCGGCATCTCGTCCTTCTTGAAGCGGCCGACGCCGTGTTCGGCCGAAATGGAACCGTCCAGGTCGAAGATGACCTCGTTCACCACGTGGCAGACCTCGTCCCAGCGGGCGAGATAGGCGGCGGTGTCCGCGCCCTCCGGCTGGCTGAGGTTGAAGTGGATGTTGCCGTCGCCGACATGGCCGAAGGGCGTCGGGCGGATGCCGGGGCAGGCGGCGGCCACGGCGGCCTCCGCGCGCTCGATGAACTCCGCGACGCGGGAGACGGGGACCGACACGTCGTTCTTGATCGAGCCGCCTTCGAACTTCTGCGCCTCCACGATGGCCTCGCGGATGAACCAGAGCTGGTTGGCCTGCGTCTCCGACTGGGCGATGGTGGCGTCGGTGGCGAGTTCGGCCTCGAACGCCTCGCCCAGCGCGGCCTCGATGCCCTCGCGGAAGGCGTCGGACTGGGTGCCAGCGGTCAGCTCGGTCAGCACGTACCAGGGCGACGGCTCCGACAGCGGGTCGATGGTGCCGGCGACGTGCTTGAGCGCGAACTCCAGGCAGCGGCGCGACATCAGCTCGAAGGCGGCGACCGCGTCGCCCGAGGCCTCGCGCAGGCGGGCCAGCAGTTCGATGGCGGCGGCGGGGCTGGGCACGGCGACGAAGGCCGTCTCCGACTGGCGCGGGCGCGGGTAGAGCTTCAGCACCGCCGCCGTGATGATGCCCAGCGTGCCTTCCGCTCCGATGAACAGGTGCTTCAGGTCGTAGCCGGTGTTGTTCTTGCGCAAGCTCCGCAGGCCGTTCCAGACGCGCCCGTCGGCCAGAACCACCTCCAGCCCCAGCACGAGGTCGCGCATGTTGCCGTAGCGCAGCACGTTCATGCCGCCCGCGTTGGTGGAGATCAGGCCGCCGACCTGGCAGGTGCCCTCCGCGCCCAGGCTCATGGGCAGCAGGCGGTCCTTGTCCTTCGCGGCCTCCTGCGCGGTCTTCAGCACGACGCCGGCCTCCACCGTCATGGTGTAGTTCAGCGGGTCGATGCTGCGGACCTTGTTCATCCGCGACAGGCTCAGGACGATTTCCCGCCCCTCCTCATAGGGGATGGAGCCGCCGACGAGGCTGGTGTTGCCGCCCTGCGGGACGATGGGGCTCCCGGCCTCGGCGCAGAGCGTCACGACCGCCGCGACTTCCTCCGTGCTGGCCGGACGGACCACCGCCGGGCTGTTGCCCTTGAAGCGCCCGCGCCATTCCGAAAGGTAGGGGGCCATATCCTCCGGCGCGGTGAGGATGCCGTTCGGGCCGACGATGGCGCGGATCTGGTCGAGGATGGCGGCGAGCGAGGCGGAGGTCATGGGCGGAGGTCCGGGGCTGGTGGATTCGGTGCCCCCTCCCTAACCCTCCCCCGCTTCGCGGGAGAGGGGACTGCCGCCACATTCGCATATCAACCCTCTCCCGCGAAGCGGGGGAGGGAGGGACCCGCGAAGCGGGAGGGAGGGGGCCTCTGTCCGGACTTCTACAGCCTCGACGACTTCTTTTCCAGCCGCGCCGCTATCCCCGCGGCGCCGCAGCCCGTCGCAAACGGTCGTTGATCGCCACGCCCAGCCCCTCGTCGGGGATCGGCATCACGGCGATGGCGCGGGCACCCTCCTGGTCGAGGCTGCGGAGGTGGGCGAACAGGTTCGCGGCGGCTTCGTGCAGGTCGCCCTGCGCGCTGAGGTTCAGGCGGGCCTTGCCGCCCTTGATGAAGCGGTCGGGGCCGAAGGTCAGGAAGGCCTCGTCCTCCTCCGCGCTCGTGGCGTTCAGGCGCACGGCGGCGTTGGGGGCGTAGTGGCTTTCCAGCTGGCCGGGGGACTTGGGCGCGTTGGGATCGCCGGCGGAGACCTGAATCGGGCCGATCAGCCGCTCGATCTCCTCGCGCAGCACGGCGCCGGGGCGCAGCAGCACGGGCACCGCGCCGGTCAGGTCGAGCACGGTTGACTCCAGGCCCACCGGGCATTTTCCGCCGGCCACGACCATGCTCACCCGGTCGCCCAGGCTCTCGATGACGTGCTGCGGCGTGGTCGGGCTGACGGCGCCGGAGCGGTTGGCGCTGGGGGCCGCGATGGGGCGCCCGGCGGCCTTCAGCACGGCTTGCGCCACCGGATGGTTGGGCGCACGCACCGCCACGCTGTCCAGCCCGGCGGAGACCAGCAGCGACAGCCCAGCCTCCGCCCGGCGCGGCAGGACCAGCGTCAGCGGGCCGGGCCAGAACTGGTGGGCCAGCTCCACCGCGCGCTCGTCGAAGACGGCGACGGCCTGGCCCGACTCCAGATCCGGCACATGGACGATCAGCGGGTTGAACTGCGGCCGGCCCTTGGCGGCGAAGATCGCGGCGACGGCGCGGTCGTTGGTCGCGTCCCCGCCCAGGCCGTAGACCGTCTCGGTCGGGAAGGCGACCAGATCGCCGGTGCGCAAAGCCTCCCCCGCGCGGGACAGGCCCTGCGGGGTGGTCGGGATGATGTCGGGATGCGTGTCGGTCACGGGATGCTTTGTATCGGGTCCGCCGGTGAAGTCAATTCGCGCGGTTGCACTGGCTCTGTGCAAGCCTTATGACGGGTATGCGCGGCAAACAGCAACATGCCGGCAACAACATGATGGGTGTGGGCATGGCGGGCAAGGTCTTCACCGTGGCGCAGCAGAAGGGCGGGGCGGGAAAGACCACGCTGGTCGCCCATTTGGCCATCGCCTGGATGCAGCTCGGCCGCTCCGTCGCGACGGTGGACATCGACCCGCAGGGCAGCCTGACCCGCTGGCACGAGGTGCGGCACGAGGCCACCGGCGGGGAGCCCGGCTTCACCCACGTCCAGATCACCGGCTGGCGCACCCAGACGGAGGTGGAGCGGCTTGCCCGCACCCACGACATCGTGCTGATCGACAGCCCGCCCCACGCCCAGACGGAGGCGCGAATCGCCGTGCGCGCCGCCAGCCTCGTCATCGCGCCGGTGCAGCCCAGCCCCATGGACCTGTGGGCCGTGCAGCCGACCCTGGACCTTGCCGGGCAGGAGAAGCGCCGGCTGCTGCTGGTGCTGAACCGCGTGCCCCCGCGCGCCCGCATCGCGGACGAGCTGGTGGCGCGGGTTCGCGAGCTGGTGGACCCGCCCGCCATCGACATCGCGGAGGCGCAGATCGGCAACCGCACCGCCTACGCGGGCACGCTGCTGACCGGCCTGTCGGTGACGGAAGCCGCGCGCAAGACCCAGGCGGCGGCCGAGATGCAGGCGCTGGCCGAGGAAATCCTCCGCCGCGCCTGAACCCCTGCCCCTTACAGGGCCTTCAGCGCCTTCAGCACGGCGTCCACATGGCCGGTGACCTTCACCTTGCGCCAGACGTTGCGGACGATGCCGTCCTTGTCGATCAGGAAGGTGGAGCGCTCCAGACCCATGTACTTGCGGCCGTACATGCTTTTCTCCACCCAGACGCCGTAGGTCTCGGCCACCCCGGTTTCCTTGTCGGAGGCGAGGATGAAGGGCAGCTCGTACTTCGCCTTGAACTTGTCGTGGCTGGCGACGCTGTCCTTGGACACGCCGATGATCACGGCGTCCAGGCCGCCGAAGTCGGGGAACTGGTCGCGGAAGCCGCAGGCCTCCGACGTGCAGCCGGAGGTGTCGTCCTTCGGGTAGAAATACAGCACCACCGGCTTGCCCTTCAGGGCGGACAGCGTGACGCTGCCGCCGCCGTCGGTGGGCATGGTGAAGTCCGGGGCCGGGCTTCCGACCTCAACGCTTGCAACGTCTACGCTCATGGCAGTTTGACTTCTTCGTTGGTCTCTGGGGGTGTCAGGCATGACGCCGGCTCCTCGACCAGGGCGACGAAACGGCCGTGGGCGCGGGCGGCGATGCCCCGGATTCTGCTGTCGAGCGCGGCGAAGTCAACCGCCGGCTCCTCGTCCGGGAAGGCGGCGCGCGACAAACCCTCCAGCAGCGTCGGCGACACCTGTCCGGGTTCGAGCACGCCGTCCGTGGTCAGCCGCAGGAATCCCTGCACCCGGCGCCACAGCTTCAGGGTGGAGACCAGCTCATCCGCCACATCCCCGGACAAAAGCCCGGCCCCGGCGCTGTTGAGCAGGGCCGGGGCGGTGGCGATCGACAGCACCTCCGGATGCTCGTGGCCGTGGCGGAGCTGCAGATACTGGGCGGTGAACTCGATGTCGATCAGGCCGCCGCGCGCGTACTTCACGTTCCAGACGTTGTCGGTGCCGAATTCCTTGTCGATCCGGCGGCGCATGTCGGCCACGTCCCACAGCACCTTGTCCGGGTCGCGCGGGCGGGTCAGCACGTCGCGGATGGCCGACTCGACGCGCGCGGCCAGCACCGGGTCGCCGCCGATGACGCGGGCGCGGGTCAGGGCCATGTGCTCCCACGTCCAGGCATCCTTGGTCTGGTAGGAGGTGAAGGCCTCCAGCGAGGTGGCGAGCGGCCCGGCGTTGCCCGACGGGCGCAGCCGCATGTCCACCTCGTACAGGCGCCCGTCCGCCATGGGGGCGGTGATGGCGTTGGTCAGGCGCTGCGTCAGCTTGATGTAATACTCGTTCGGCGCCAGCGGCTTGGCCCCGTCGGACATCCGCGACTCCGGCGGCGCGTCGTACACGACGATCAGGTCGATGTCTGAGGTGATGGTCAGCTGCCGGCTGCCCAGCTTGCCCATCGCCACCACCACCCAGGCGCCGCCGGGGATGCGACCGTGGCGGGCGGCGAACTCCTCCTCCACGCGCAGGGCCAGCTCCGGCACCACCACGTCGGCGAGGTCGGCCAGGAAGGGGCCGCAGCGGTCGCCGTCGGTGATGCCGCGCAGGATATGCGCGCCGGCGCGGAAACGCTGGTCGTTGGTCCAGCGCCGCGACAGGGTCAGCACGTCCTCGAAATCGCGCGCCCCGGCGATGATCCGCCCATACTCCGCCTTCAGCCCGTCGCGGCCCGGCAGCGGGTCGAAGAAGTCGGGGGAGATCACCGCGTCGAGCAGCGACGGGTTGCGCGACAGCGTCTCCGCCAGCCGGGGTGCCGTGCCCATGATCTCGGCCACCAGGGCCAGCAGCCAGGGGTTGGCGATGAACAGTGAGAACAGCCCGACGCCCGCCGGCAGCCGGCCCAGGAAATTGTCGAACTTCACCAGCGCCTCGTCCGGGGAGGGCGTCTTGGCGAGGTCGTTGAGGATGGTCGGCACCAGTTCCGTCAGCAGCTCCCGCGCGCGGCCGGAGCGGGTGGAGCGGTAGCGCCCGCGGTGCCAGGTGGACACGACCGCGATGATCCGGCTGGGGTCCTGGTATCCCATGCCGCGCAGCGTCTCCACCGTGCCGGGGTCGTCGTCGGTGCCGGTGAAGACGAGGTTGCCGGGGCCGGAGAGCGACGGCGCCTCCTCGAACAGCTCGGCATAGCGGTCCTCGACGCGGCCGAGCTGGGCCAGAAGGTCGGCGCGGAACTCGTCCGGCGTGCCGTAGCCGAGGAAGGTCGCCAGATGCGCCACGCCCTCGTCGTCCGCCGGGATCTGGTGGGTCTGCCGGTCGTCGATCATCTGGATGCGGTGCTCGACCCGGCGCAGGAAGCGGTAGGCCTCCTCCAGGTCGGCCACGGCCTGCCCCGGCACGCGCCCGACCGCGCACAGCGCCTTGTTCGCCAGCAGGGTGGGGGCGATGCGCACGCGGATGTCGCGCCCGCCGAAGATCAGCTGCTGCGTCTGCGCGAAGAACTCGATCTCGCGGATTCCGCCGCGCCCGACCTTGATGTCGTGGCCGTTCACCGTCACTTCACGGTGGCCCTTGTGGGCGTTGATCTGGCGCTTGATGGAATGGATGTCCTGGATCGCCGCGAAGTCCAGGTGGCGGCGCCACACGAACGGCTCCAGGAAACGCAGGAAATGGGCGCCGGCCTCCGGGTCGCCGGCGATGGGGCGGGCCTTGATCATGGCCGCGCGCTCCCAGTTCTGGCCGACGCTGCCGTAATAAATTTCGGCGGCCGAGACGGACACCGCCAGCGGCGTGGCCCCCGGATCGGGGCGCAGGCGAAGATCCGTACGGAAGACGTAGCCGTCCTTCGTCCGTTCATCCATAATGCGGACAAGATCGCGCGCGATACGGATGAACGTGCGGGCGAGCTTGTCCGGCTGGGGCGTTTGCACGACGGCGTCGTCGTACAGGACGATCAGGTCGATATCGCTGGAATAGTTGAGCTCGCGCGCACCAAGTTTACCCATGGCAAGCACGATCAGCCCCGACCCGACCCACGGCCGCTTCGGCTCCGGCAGCGTCAGCGTGCCCGCCTCCGCGGCGCGGCGCAGCAGGTGGTTCGCCGCCAGCCGCACCGACGTCTCCGCGATGTCGGACAGGGCGCCGGTGACCTTCTCCAGCTCCCAGGCGTCGGTGATGTCGGCCATCGCGATCAGCAGCGCCGCCCGCCGCTTGGCGACGCGCAGCGCGGTCATCAGCCGGTCGGTGTCGCGCTCCTCGCCATATTCCGCCTCCAGCGTTTGCAACAGGCCGGCGAAGGCCCCATCGTACCCCTCGGTGACAATTCGCCGCACGAAGGGCAGCTCGCGCGTCAGGCTCTGGCCGAGGTACGGGCTGTTGCCGCACAGCGCGTCGATCAGCGCCCGCCCGTCCGCCGCGTCGGCGTATTCCTCCGCCCAGGCGCGCAGGGAGGCGTCGGTTGCGTTCGCCGCCTCCTGGCGCCAGCGCTCCAGGCCCATCTTGGCCAGGGCGGAATCGAACGGCTTCGGCGGCGTGATGATGGGCATGATCGCGGCTATCCCTGCACAAGAATCGGGCAGAAGGTTGCGCGACCGGGCGGTCCCGGTCAACCGTGACGATGCCGGTTCTTTCTCATCGTTTCTCCGCAGAGCCCCACGACATCCAATGACCTCGATGTTTCCGTCATCCCCGCGAAGGCGGGGATCCAGGGCTGATCGGGGGCTTGTCGGGGTGCCCTGGATCCCCGCCTTCGCGGGGATGACGGTTGAGTTCTGTCCATGGACTCTTGGTCTCTTCAGCGGGGGCATTGGCAACACGGGACGCCGCCCTTGATCCGCCGCACCGCAAAGATTCTGGCCTGGACGGCGGCCGGGGCGGTCGTCGCCGTGGGTGCCGCGGGCGGGCTGTTTGCCTGGCGCCTGTCGCAGGGGCCGATCGCGCTCGACCCGCTGACCCCCTATGTGGAGCGCGCGCTGAGCGACCCCGATGGGCGCTACACGGTCGCCGTCGGCAGCCTCGTCCTGTCCTGGGTGGACGAGGAGGAGGCCGTGGGCCTGACCCGTCTCGACATCCGGGCGCTGGACGTGCACGCGGTCAACGCCGACGGCGCGGAGCTGGCCGCCGTGCCGGAGATGGGCGTCGGCTTCTCCGTCCGGGCGCTTTTGCAGGGCAAGCTGTCGCCGACCCGGCTGGACGTGGTGCGCCCGCGCCTTCAGGTACTGCGCCGCGCGGACGGCAGCCTCGACTTCGACGTGCGCGCCAACACCGCTCCCCCCGAATCGAACAGGGCCGAATCGAACAGGGCCGATCCGGACAAGACCGAACCGGATGACGGCCCCGACTTCGCGGGGGAGATCGTCTCCACCCTGTTGCAGCCGCCGACCATCGACCGGCCGCTCGGCCTGCTGCGGCGGTTGAGCATCGTCGGTGCCGACCTGACGGTGGTGAACCGCATGCTCGGCCTGTCCTGGCACGCCAGCCGGGCGGACATCGTGCTGGCCCGCGACGGGGAGGAGATCACCGGCGGCGCGCGGCTTGCGCTTGACCTCGCGGGCACCAGCGCGGCGGTGGAGGCGTCGGGCACCTACCGCATGAAGGACGCGACGACCCAGGCGACCGCGCGGTTCGAAGGGGTGGAGCCCGCCTCGCTCGCCGGGATCGGCCCGGCGCTGGCGCCGCTCGCCTCCGTGAGGGTGCCCATCGGGGGGCGGCTGGAGGCGACGCTCGACAGCCGGTTCGAGCCGGTGCGCGTCGGCTTCGACCTGCACGGCGGGGCCGGCGCGGTGAGCCTGCCGGACCTGCGGCCGGAGCCCGTCCGCGTGCAGGGGGCGCAGTTGCGCGGAACGCTGGACATCCCCGGCCAGCGGGCGGTGGTGGACGGCCTGTCCGTCACGCTGGACGAGCTGGCCCTGTCCGCGCGCGGCACCCTGACCGAGCAGGGCGACCGCCGGACCGGTGCCGCGCATCTGGAACTGGTCCGGGAGGGGCAGACCGCCGTCCTGGATCTCGACGGCACGCAGGTGGTGGGGAAGGGCGCGACGTTGGCCGCGACGCTGGCCGGGCTGGAGCCGGCGCGCTTTGCCGGGCTCGCCCCCGCGCTGGCGCCGCTCGCCGCCGCGCGGGTGCCGCTGTCGGGAACGGCCGCGGCGGAACTTGACACCGACTGGCGCCCCCGCTCCGGCCGGGCGCAGCTGAAGGCCGGCACCGGGCGCATCGAACACCCGACCCTCTTCCCGGAGCCGGTGACCGTGGCCTCCGCCGCGCTGACCGTCGCCGGCGAACTCGCCGGCGACCGCAAGACCGGACGGCTGGATGTGGAGGCGCTGTCGCTAGACCTCGGCGGGCCGGCGGTGGATGGCACGGCGCGGGCGACCCTGACGGACGGCCAGATCGCGGCCGAAGGGGGCGTCACCGCGCGCGAGGTGCCGGTGGACGCGCTGCGCCACCTGTGGCCGATGGGGTTGGGCAAGAACGCGCGGGAGTGGGTGACCAAGAACCTGTCGCGCGGCACCGTGCGGGAGGCGACGGCCAGCTTCGCCGCCGCCGGGCCGCTCGACCAGCCCTCGGCCATCCGCCGCACGCAGTTCGGCGCGACCATCCGCGGCGAGGACATCACCGTGGACTATTTCCACCCGCTGCCGGTGGTGACCGGCGCCGGGGTGGAGGCGACCACCGACGGCAAGTCCTTCACCATCCACACCAAGGGCGGGCGCATCGACGACGTGCAGGTGGGCGACGGCACGGTCGTCATCTCCGGCCTGGACAACGACAAGGAGGCGATGGAACTGCACATGCCCGTGCGCGGGCCGGTGCGCACCATCCTGACGGTGATCGACAGCCCGCCGCTGCGCTACCCCAGCCGCCTCGACCTCGACCCCAAGCGGACGCAGGGCATGGCGGACGCGCAGCTTCACATGCGCTTCCCGCTGCTGGTCGACCTGAAGGTGGAGGATCTGTCCATCGACGTGACCGGCAAGCTGCGCGGCGTCGGCATCGAGAAGGTCGCCGCCGGCCTGAACGCGACGGACGGCGACCTGTCGCTGGCGCTGGACATGAACGCCCTGTCGGTGAAGGGCAACACCAAGCTGGACGGCATCCTCGTCGCCATCGACTGGAAGGAGCAGTTCAGCTCCACCGCCAAGGGGCCGCGCACGCGCATCACGGTGAAGGGTGACGTGGACGCCAACGACCTGCGCAGCCACGGCATCGACCTGGCCGAGCATGTCGAGGGACCGATGGGCGCGGACATCCTGTTCACGGTGGACCAGCGCCACCGCCTCGCCCTGTCCGCCAACATGAACCTGGAAAAGACCCGCCTGCGCATCGACGAGCTGGGCTGGGAGAAGAAGCCCGGCGTCCCCGGCGCCGGCAAGTTGGGGCTGGAGTTCCAGAAGGAACGTCCGACGCGCGTCACCGGCCTGACCATCGACGCCGGCGGCCTGCGCGCGCAGGCGACGCTGGAACTGGCCCAGCCGTCTATGGCCGTCTCCCGCGCGCTGGTCAGCCAGCTTTCGGTGGGGCAGACCGATCTGCGCGCCGAGGTGACGATCCGCCCCGACAAGGGCGGCTACGCCGGGACCATCACGGGCCAGAGCCTGGACGCCCGCGCGCTCGCCGGCCGGGGCGACAAGAAAGACGGTGACAAGAAAGACAAGAAACCCGATCCCGCCGACGGCAAGGCCATTCCCCTGGATTTCAACCTCCGCCTGAACCGGGTGGTCTTCGGAGAAGGGCGCTACCTGTCCGATGTGTCGGGGCAGATGAAGCGCGACCCGCGGTCCTGGACGGCGCTGGACATCAACGCGCGGACGGGCGGCGACGGCACGGTGACCGTGCGCTACCTGCCGGGCGCCCAGGGCTATTACGACGTGGCCATCACGGCCAGCAACGCGGGGGACGCCTTCCGCGCGCTCGACGTCAACGACCGGGTGCAGGGCGGCAACCTGCGCATCACCGGCCGCACGGTGGAGCCGCGCGCCGACGCCATCATCGACGGCAATGTGGAGCTGAAGGACTACGCGCTGGTCGACCCGCCCGTGCTGGCGCGCATCCTGAACGCCATTTCCCCGTCCGGCTTCGCGGAGCTGATGGGCGGCGGCAAGGGCATCCATTTCGGCCGTATGGCCGCCGAATACCGCAAGGAAGGCCGCCTGCTGACCCTGAAGGACCTGCGCACGTCGGGCTCCGCGCTCGGCCTGACGCTGGAGGGCGAGGTGGACATCGAGACCGACACCGCCAACCTGCGCGGCACCATCGTGCCACTCTACGGGCTGAACCGGCTGATCGGGCAGATCCCGCTGCTGGGCGACGCGCTGAGCGGCGGCGAAGGGCAGGGCATCTTCAGCGCGACCTGGCGCGTGCAGGGGCCGCTGTCCGACCCGGATGTCAGCGTGAACCCGCTCGCCGTCCTGGCGCCGGGCTTCCTGCGCAACCTGTTCTTCCTGGGGGATGGAGGCCGCCCGGCGCCTGCGGACAAGGGGCCACCGCCGGGGGCGCATACACGGTAGGGGTTTGCCCCCACCCCGACCCTCCCCCGCTCTCGGCGGACCGAAGGTCCGCCTGCCGCGTCAGCGCAAACCAAAGGTTTGCGCGAGAGCTGGGCGGGGGAGGGGACTGCCGCCACTTCGCCCAAACCTCCCTCCCCCGCCCAGCGCCTACGGTATGCACGGATCTCGCGAGTATGGTAAGTGGCCGATCTAAAATAAAAAGCCCCTCTCCCTTGAGGGGCGCGCCGCCGGAGCCGGCCAGCAATTTTCCCGCTCTTCGAGCGGTAACGACCCCTCATCCCAACCCTTCTCCCCGCTCTCGGCGGCCACAGGCCGCCTGCCGCCGTCAGCGCAAACTTCGTTTGCGCGTGAGGCCAAGGGGAGAAGGGCTTTTCTAGACTGTGTGCATGCTGTAGCGCCCAGCGGGGGAGGGGCGGGGTGGGGGCAAGGTGGGGGGACTACACCACCTTCACCAGCGCGTGCCGCTTCTTGCCCGCGCTCAGCTTGATGACGCCGTCGGCGTTCAGGTCACCCGCCGTGGCCTTCGCGGCCTCATCCGCGATTGCCGCGTCGTTCATCTTGGCGCCGGCACCCTTGATGAGGCGGCGCGCCTCGCCCTTGGACGCGGCGAGGCCGGTCGAGACCAGCAGGTCCACGACGGGGACGCCGGCTTCAAGCTCCGCGCGGGGCACGTCGATGCTCGGCAGGCCCTCGGCGGCGGCACCCTGCTCGAAGGTGCGGCGGGCGGTTTCGGCGGCCTCAAGGGCGGCCTCTTCACCGTGGGCGAGCTTGGTCACCTCGTGGGCGAGGATCTTCTTGGCCTCGTTGATTTCCGCGCCCGGCAGCGACTCCAGCCGCGCCACCTCGTCCAGCGGCAATTCGGTGTAGAGGCGCAGGAAGCGGCCGACGTCGGCGTCCTCCGTGTTGCGCCAGTACTGCCAGAAATCGTACGGGCTCAGCTTGTCGGCGGTCAGCCACACCGCACCCGCCGCCGTCTTGCCCATCTTGGCGCCGGAGGAGGTCGTCAGCAGCGGCGTGGTCAGGCCGAACAGCTCCGCCCCGTCCGTGCGGCGTCCAAGCTCCACGCCGTTGATGATGTTGCCCCACTGGTCGGAGCCGCCCATCTGCAGCACGCACTTCTGGCGCCGGAACAGCTCCACGAAGTCGTAGGCCTGGAGGATCATGTAGTTGAACTCCAGGAACGTCAGCGGCTGCTCGCGGTCCAGCCGCAGCTTGACCGATTCGAAGGTCAGCATGCGGTTGATCGTGAAGTGCCGGCCGATGTCGCGCAGCAGCGGGATGTACTTCAGCCCGTCCAGCCAGTCGCCGTTGTTCACCATCACCGCGTCGGTCGGACCGTCCCCGAAGGACAGGTAGCGGCCGAAGATGCGCTTGATGCCCGCCATGTTGGCGTTGATGACCTCGTCGGTCAGCAGCTGGCGCGCCTCGTCCTTGCCGGACGGGTCGCCGATCTTGGTGGTGCCGCCGCCCATCAGCACGATGGGCTTGTGGCCGGTCTTCTGCAGCCAGCGCAGCATCATGATCGGCAGCAGGCTGCCCACATGCAGACTGTCCGCCGTGCAGTCGAAGCCGATATAGGCGATGATCGGCCCCTTCGCCGCGCGCTCGTCGAGCCCGGCGAGGTCGGTGCACTGGTGGATGAAGCCGCGCTCTTGCAGCGTGCGAAGGAAATCCGATGTCAGCGTCGTCATGGCCGCGATCCGGCTGTCGTGGTAAGGTCCAGGGTCGCGTCTGTTAGCATGGAACGGCCGGCCCCACAATTCTCGGGGGCGGTTTCAGCAGGGGGAAGGGTGTTTATGCTCACCGTCGTCGGGTTGATGAGCGGCACGTCCATGGACGGGATCGACGCCGCGCTGGTGCGCACCGACGGCGAAGGGCGGGCGGAGCCCATGGCCTTCGTCACCATCCCTTATGAAGACGGCTTCCGCGCGGACCTCCGTTCCTGCCTCGGCGGCAAGGGGCCGGTGGAGGCGGTGGAGCGTGCCCTGACCGACGCCCACGCCGACGCGGTGGCGCGCCTCCTGGCGGAGGCCGGCGTCGCGGCGACGGAGGTGGACCTGATCGGCTTCCACGGCCACACCATCCACCACGCGCCGGACGAGCGCCGGACCTGGCAGATCGGCGACGGCGCGCGGCTGGCGCGGCAGACCGGCATCGCCGTGGTCAACGACTTCCGCACCGCCGATGTGGAGGCGGGCGGGCAGGGCGCCCCGCTCGTCCCGCTGTTCCACCGCGCGCTGGCCGAAACACTGCCGCGCCCGCTGGCCGTGCTGAACATCGGCGGTGTGGCGAACGTCACCTGGATTGGAAGGGCCGAGAGCGACGTGATCGCCTGCGACACCGGGCCGGGCAACGCGCTGGTGGACGACTGGGTGCTGCGCCGGCAGGGGGCGCGCTTCGATGCCGGTGGCGCGCTGGCAGGGGCCGGGCGCGTGGATGCGGAGGCCCTGGCAGCCCTGCTCGACCACCCCTATTTCGACCAGCCGGCGCCCAAGTCGCTCGACCGCGACGCCTTCGACCCCACCCCCGTGCAAGGCCTGTCGGCGGAGGATGGGGCTTCGACCCTGACCGCCTTCACCGCCGCCTCGGTCGCGCGCATTGTCCCGCATCTGCCGGAACCGCCGGTCCAATGGCTCGTCTGCGGCGGCGGGCGCCACAACGCGACCCTGATGGGCATGCTGGCCGACCGCCTGGGCGTGCCCGTCGCCCCCGTGGAGCAGGTCGGCTGGAACGGCGACGCGCTGGAGGCCCAGGCCTTCGCCTACCTCGCCGTACGCAGCCGCAAGGGCCTGCCGCTCAGCGTCCCGACGACGACCGGCGTGCCGCAGCCGATGACCGGCGGTCGGTTCCATCCGGTGGGGTGAAGCGGCTTTCGCGTCGGGTTGTTATGCTCAACGATCGCTGGCGTGTCTGCTTCAAATGGGCTTTTGCCGAAGATTGTGCTGCCGGAGCGGACCCTTTGATGCTCCAAGGCGAGCCGTACGATGTTGAAATCACCGACTATCACAAGGGGTGAGCCATGGCCTACCCGGCAATCGACAACCTTCCGCCAATCCATCCGGGCGAAATCCTGCGGGACGAGTTGGAAGCGCTTGGTCTGAGCGCCCGCAAGTTCGCGGAACACATCCGCGTGCCGCCGAACGCGGTCACCGAAATCCTGAACGGCGAGCGAGGGATCACGGCGGCCATGGCGCTTCGGCTTGGGCGCGCCTTCGACACCGGCGAACGCTACTGGATGAACCTTCAGGATCTGTATGAAGCCAAGCGGGCGCGCGCCGAACTTGCGGAGACGCTGGAAATGATCAAGCCGCTGCCCAACGTCGGCCGGGCCGCTTAGGCAACGCCCTACGGCGCCTGCCGGCTGTTGTCGGTGCAGTTGGAGGCGCCCTTGCACCAGCTCCGGAAGGAGGAGGCGACCTGTTCGCTGGAGCAGGCGGACAACAGGGCCATCACGGCGCAGCCGGCGAGGAGAAAACGGAAGGCTTTCATGATCGTCCTTTACCCCGCCTCGGCCGGCACCGGGTTGCCCAGCGCGCGGTCCAGATAGTCGTCCACCTGCACGGCCAGATCGTCGGTGCGGTTGGCGAAGAAGTGGTTGGCGCCCGGCACGACGCGGTGGTCGATGCGGATGTCCTTCTGGTGCGACAGCTTGGTCACCAGCTTGTTCACCGCCGCCTGGGGCACCAGCTCGTCCTTGTCGCCGTGAATGATCAGGCCCGAGGAGGGGCAGGGCGCCAGGAAGGAGAAGTCGAACAGGTTCGCCGGCGGCGAGACGGAGACGAATCCGTCGATCTCCGGCCGGCGCATCAGAAGCTGCATGCCGATCCAGGCCCCGAAGGACACGCCGGCGATCCAGCAGACCGGGGCGTTGGGGTTGTAGGTCTGCAGCCAGTCCAGCGCCGCCGCCGCGTCGGCCAGTTCGCCCTCGCCCTTGTCGTAGGTGCCCTGGCTGCGGCCCACGCCCCGGAAGTTGAAGCGCAGCGCCGAGTAGCCCCGCTTCGTGAAGGACTGGAACAGGGTGAAGACCACCTTGTTGTTCATCGTCCCATTGTGATGCGGGTGCGGGTGCAGCAGAAGGGCGACCGGCGCGTTCGGGGTGGTGCCGTGGGTGTATCGGCCTTCCAGCCGGCCGGCGGGACCGTTGATGATCACTTCAGGCATGGGAACAACGATCCTGGCGCGAACAATGGGTGATCCGAACCACCGGCAAGCCGGGATCCGGTTGGCCCGGCAAGCGGACGTGGTTGCCCCTGTGCCAATATGGAATTCTCGAACACAATTCTTGACCGTTTTGCTTGGTCATCTTATATGCGTCGGTATGTCCATCAGGGCAACCCGCGCGTCCGGCAGGCACGGGTCGAAGGTTCTTGCGAAAGATTGCCTCTCCCGGCAAGCGGGCGGACTATACCACGGCGGGTGTTCTTGTGTTCAAGCATCTTCGCGAAGAGATCGACGGGATTATGGCACGCGACCCGGCCGCGCGTTCGCGGATCGAGGTTGCGCTGTGCTATCCCGGGCTGCACGCGATCGTCATGCACCGGATCGCCCACTATTGCTGGGAGCGCGGCTGGCGTCTGATCGCGCGCGTCCTGTCGCAGCTCTCCCGCGCGCTGACGGGCATCGAAATCCATCCGGGCGCCACCATCGGCCGCCGCTTCTTCATCGACCACGGCATGGGCGTCGTCATCGGCGAAACGGCCGAGATCGGCGACGACGTCATGCTGTATCATGGTGTTACGCTGGGCGGCACGGCGCTGCACCAGGGCAAGCGCCACCCGACGCTGGAGGACGGCGTGATCATCGGCGCCGGGGCGAAGGTGCTGGGCGCCATCACCATCGGGCAGGGCGCGCGGGTCGGCGCGAACGCGGTGGTGGTCGCGGATGTGGCGCCGGGAATCGCGGTGGTCGGCATCCCGGCCAAGGCCGTCGTGCCGCGCGACCGGTCGGAAACCCAGAAATTCATGCCCTACGGCACGCCCTGCGGCGACATCCCCGACCCCGTGGCGCGCGCGCTGAACGGGCTGCTCGATCAGGTGTCGAGCCTGCGCCAGCGGGTCGAGGAACTGGAATCGGAGCGCGCGGACGCGCCCCACGGGCTGGGCGCGCCGGACGAGGCGTCCCTGTCCGACACCGCCGTGCGCGAGCCGGTCTCGGCCGACGGCGGTTCGATGAAGCCGTGTTGAAGAACCACAAACAAGAGGCTTGGCGCCGCGCCGCCGGCGGAAAAACCGCCGCAGGCCGGGCCGGGGTGAAGGAAGGGTAAGGAGAGAACAAGATGAGGCTCAGCACCAAGGGACGCTATGCCGTCATGGCCATGGTCGATCTTGCCGCGACCAGCCAGGGAAGCCCCGTCGCCCTCGCCGACATCGCGGAACGCCAGGAAATCTCACTGTCCTATCTGGAGCAGCTGTTCGCCAAGCTGCGCAAGGGCGGTCTGGTGAAGAGCGTGCGCGGTCCCGGCGGCGGCTATCTGCTGGCGCACCCGGCCGACGCGACGCGCGTGTCCGACATCATCCTGGCGGTGGACGAGCCGATCCGCACGACCCGCTGCGCCAACGGAACGCCGCAGGGCTGCCGCACCAACCGCTCGCGCTGCCTGACCCACGACCTGTGGGAAGAGCTGGGCAACCAGATCCACATGTACCTCAGCTCCGTCACGGTGGCCGACGTGGTCGAGCGCCGGATCATCGGCACCAGCAGCCTGACCATCCGCGGCCCGCAGACCGCGGACGAGGGCGCGGCCGTGGCCGCCGAGTGACGGCGGACGGGTGAGCACGTTGTTACAGTGAGCCGCGTCTATCTCGACCACAACGCGTCGGCGCCCATGAAGCCGGCGGTCAAGGCGGCGATGGTCCAGGCCCTGGACCTCGTCGGCAACCCGTCGTCGGTGCACGGCTTCGGCCGCGCGGTGCGCCGCGCGGTCGAGGACGCGCGCGCCCAGGTCGCGGCGCTGGCCGGCGTCCGCCCGGCGCAGGTCTTCTTCACCGCCGGCGGGACCGAGGCCAACAATCTGGCGCTCCGCGGATTCCCCGGCCGTCGCACCGTCGTCTCCGCCATCGAGCATGATTCGGTCCTGGCGACGGTGCCCGGCGCGCCGCGATTCCCGGTGGACCGCAACGGCGTGGCGGACCTCGCCGCGCTGGAGCGGCTGCTGGCGGCGGGGGAGGGGCCGGCGACCGGTCCAGCCATCATCTCCCTGATGCTCGCCAATAACGAGACTGGCGTGATTCAGCCGGTCGCCGAGGCCGCCGCCATCGCCCACGCGCATGGCGCTCTGCTGCACGTCGACGCCGTGCAGGCCGCCGGGAAGCTGCCACTGAGCCTCGCGGCGCTCGGGGCCGACCTGCTGACCTTGTCGGCGCACAAGATCGGTGGCCCGTCCGGAGCCGGCGCTCTGGTCCTCGCGGAAGCTCTGGAGCCGGAAGCCCTGATTCGCGGCGGTGGGCAGGAGAAGCGCCGCCGCGCCGGGACGGAGAACGTCGTCGGCCTCGTCGGATTCGGCGCCGCCGCCCGCCTCGCCTTGGATGACCTGCCCAACGCCGAACGCCTCACCGCCCTGCGCGACGATCTGGAGGCGCGGGCGCTGGCCGCCGTGCCGCAGGCCCGCGTCATGGGGGCCGGCGCGGCGCGGGTCGGCAACACGACCAGCCTCGCGCTGCCCGGCGTGCCGGGGGAGACGCAGGTGATGGCGCTCGACCTCGCCGGGGTGGCGGTCAGCGCCGGCTCGGCCTGCTCCAGCGGCAAGGTGAAGCCCTCCCACGTCCTCGCCGCCATGGGGGAGGACGCGGAGACGGCGGCCTCGGCCATCCGTGTCAGCCTGGGCTGGGACAGCGACGCCGGGGCGGTGGACCGCTTCGTCGCCGCCTACGCCGCCATGGCCGCCCGGCTGGCGCGCCAGACCGCGACCTGAACGGACAGCCTGAACGCTCCTGCCAGAACGGACCAAGGACCATGACCACTTCCGACTCCGGCCCGCGCTTCCCCATGGGGATCGCCGGGGCCATCGACGGAGACCTGGAGCCCTGCTGGCTGTGCGGCGGGTCCGTCACGGCGCGGGCGCTGTTCTGCCATTCCTGCGGGGCGGTCCAGCCGCCGCGCCCGGTGGACCACTTCACCCGCCTCGGCCTGGAGCGTCGCTTCGACATCGAGCCGGAGGCGGTGAAGCGCCAGCACGCCGGATTCTCCCGCGCGCTCGACCCGCAGCGTTTCACCGCGCGCGGGGCGCGGCAGAAGGCCAACGCCCGCGCCCAGCTGGAGGCGCTGGACGAGGCCTTCGAGACGCTGCGCGATCCGGTGCGACGAGCGCGCTATCTCCTTGACCTTCTGGGCGAACCTCCGGCCGGGGGCATGGCGGAGGACGACGGCGAGGTGGCGGCCCTGACCGGGCAGCTGGAGGCCGCGCAGGACGCGCCCGCCATCGACCGGCTTGCCGCCGACCTGGGGCAACGCGTCGAGTCCTGCATCAAGTATCTTGCCATCGCCTTCCGCAACGGGCAGACCAACAACGCCGCGCGCATTCTCGCGCGGCTGGAGCGTCTGGAGGCGCTGTGCGCCGACGCCCGCGCGCGGCGGGCCGGCCTGTCGCCGACCGCTCCATGACCACCGACACGCCACACCGACGCGATCGCAACGACGCTTTGTCCAGGAGAGTACCCCGATGCCGAAGATGACCTTCATCGAGCCGAACGGCACCCGCCACGAGGTGGACGCCCCGCTCGGCCTGTCCGTGCTGGAGATCGCGCACAAGCACGGCCTGGACTTGGAGGGCGCTTGCGAAGGCTCGCTCGCCTGCTCGACCTGCCACATCGTCGTGGAGCCGGAGTGGTTCGACGTGCTGAACGACGCGTCGGAAGACGAGGAGGACATGCTCGACCTCGCCTTCGGCCTGACCAAGACCTCGCGGCTCGGCTGCCAGATCATCATGAGCGAAGAGCTGGACGGCCTGACCGTGCGCCTGCCCGGCGGCTCCAACAACGCCATGCGGGGCTGATGCCGCCAAACCCTCTCCCGCCCCACGCGGGAGAGGGCTGTACAGCATCCCCCCGTGGCCCATATAGGGCGCCATGAATTCCCTCGGTCTTTCCAAGCGTCCCCAGGACACCCGCGTGGTCGTCGCCATGTCGGGCGGCGTCGATTCGTCCGTCACCGCGGCCGTGCTGCGGGAGGAGGGCTACGACGTCGTCGGCATCACGCTCCAGCTCTACGACCACGGCATCGCCCTGCAGAAGCCGGGCGCCTGCTGCGCCGGGCAGGACATCTACGACGCCCGCCAGGTCGCCGACCGCATCGGCATCCCGCACTATGTGCTGGATTACGAGGGCAAGTTCTCGCAGGACGTGATCGACGACTTCGCCGACACCTACCTGCGCGGCGAGACGCCGATCCCCTGCGTGCGATGCAACCAGCGGGTCAAGTTCCGCGACCTGCTGAACACCGCCCGCGACCTGGGCGCCGACGCGCTGGCGACCGGCCACTATGTCCGCCGCGTGCAGGGGCGGAACGGGGCGGAACTGCACCGCGCCATCGATCCGGGCCGCGACCAGAGCTATTTCCTGTTCGCCACGACGCGGGACCAGCTGGACTTCCTGCGCTTCCCGCTGGGCGGCCTGACCAAGCCGGAGACCCGCGCGCTGGCCGAGCGGCACGGGCTGGTGGTCGCGTCCAAGCCCGACAGCCAGGACATCTGCTTCGTCCCCAACGGCTCCTACGCCGACGTGGTGGCGACGCTGCGCCCCGGCTCGGTCGAACCCGGCGAGATCGTCCATGTGGACGGCCGCGTGCTCGGCCGCCATCGCGGCGTCGTCCACTACACGGTGGGCCAGCGCAAGGGCCTGGGCATCGGCGGCATCCGGGGCGAGGAGGAACCGCTCTTCGTCGTCCGTCTGGAGCCGGCGCAGCGCCGCGTCGTCGTCGGCCCCCGCCGCGAACTGGCCCGCAGCACCGTGACGGTGCGCGAGGTGAACTGGCTCGGCCCCGACCTCGCGTCCGGCGAAGGTCTGGAGGTGGAGGTGAAGCTCCGCTCCGCCCAGCCGCCCGCCGCGGCCACATGGCGCCTCGGCCCCGACGGAACCGCGCAGGCCGAATTGCACGAGCCGCAGTACGGCATCGCCCCCGGCCAAGCCTGCGTCGTCTACCAGGGCGACCGGGTCCTGGGCGGCGGCTGGATCGCCGGAACGGGTGCCTGAAAAAAAGTGCATTTTCCTCGTTGACACCCCGGTCCCGCTGGAATACATAAGCGGCCCCGGCACGAACCGAGACGAAAGAAACGGACGGGCCGGACCACGATGGCAGCGTAGCTCAGTGGTAGAGCAGGGGAATCATAATCCCTTGGTCGGGGGTTCAAATCCCTCCGCTGCTACCAATTCGGAACCCTGTCAAGTCCAAGACTTGGCGGGGTTTTTCTTTTGCCTTGGTGCCATGTCCTTTGGTCGTGCACCACGCGCCGTAGGGGGCGTGTCCGCGCCCGTCCCACGCCCGCATGGCCCCGCTTCGATAAGCCTTCGACATATCGCGTCCGTTCCACGGCACGGGCACCCCGGATCGCGGGTTCTTCCTGGTGTGTGCAGGGACACGCCGGCGGCTTTCACGGGCATGTGAGGGTTGGCCATTGCGGAGCGGTTCCCGCCCCCTCCAGGACGCGGGACGGCCATTCGGCGCTCCCCGCCGGGGCGTCCCCGCATTCATAGACCCGCCTCTGCACGCTGGGCGGGATTCCCGGCTTGTCCCCCGCTGCCGGGATTTCTGGCGGCAGCCGTGCCGGCCCCTCCGCACGGCTGCCGCTCCATTTCCTTTGGACCTTCCTTTCCTCATGAATTTCGGACGAGTGTTTCGATGAAGCTCCTCATCGTCGAAGACGATCCCCTGATTGGGCCGGCCATGAGGGCTGTCCTGCGCGGGGCCGGCCACACGGTCCACGGTCCGGTCCGGGACGCCGCCAAGGCCCTGCGCCTTGCTGGAACCGAGCATCCCGACCTGGCGCTGGTGGACTACAAGCTGGCCGGGGCGGAGGACGGCCTGTCCGTGGTGCGCCGCCTGCTGGCGGAGTTCGGCGTCCCCGCACTGCTGGTGACCGGCTTCGACCACCGGGCGGAGGATGTGCGGGACGCTGCCCTGGGCATCCTGCACAAGCCCTTTACGCCGGAGGCGCTGGTGGGCGCGGTGGCGGCGGTGCGGGATCGGATGGCGGGAAAACCGTCGGCCGGCGTTCCGGGGGCGCTGGACCTGTTCGGCCCCCCTTCCTGACCTCGCCCCCTTCCTGACTTCGATACGTCAAAAAGGCATACTTCCCGTGCCGTTTTTCCCCCGCACCTGTTCACTTCGTGTCTCCGGGGGTGCGCCCTGGCTTCAGAACCAGAAACGGGCGGAGGGGCAAGTGGGACGTCATGGACGTTTCGGGCTGGGTCCGGCCCGCGCGGGGGCGGTGTTCGGGCAGGCCAACATCATTACCGAGGCGCCGAGGCTGCTCGTGGTGGACGACCATGCGCTGGTCCGGCATGGGCTGGCGCTGGCGATCAAGCTGCGGTTTCCGGCCGCGACCGTGTTCGAGGCGGGATCGCTGGCCGAGGCCATGCGGCGGGTCCAGTCGGTCGGCAACCTGTCGGCGGTGCTGTACGACCTCAACCTCGGCGACGCCAGCGGGCTGCCGGGGGTGGAGGCGATGCTGCGCGTCCTTGACGGCGTGCCGCTGCTGGTCATTTCGGGCTCGCTCGACGGCGGGGTGGTCGCCGCCTGCATCCGGGCCGGCGCCCGCGGCTTCCTGCCCAAGGGATCGGAGGCCGAGGTGCTGGACCACGCGCTGCCCATCGTGCTCGGCGGCGGCATCTACGCGCCGCTGCCGCAGCCCGGTCCCGGCATGCCGCCGCAGCCGCTGGAGCCGGCGACACCCGCAACGGGCGCCTTGCCCGCCGCCCTCATCGAAGGGCTGACCGACCGCCAGCGCGAGGTGCTGAGGCTTCTGCTGGAAGGGCAGTCGAACAAGGAGATCGCCCGCTCGCTGGGCGTGCTGGAGGGCACCATCAAGGTTCATCTGCGCAGCGTCATGCAACGGCTGGGCGTGCGCAACCGCACCCAGCTGGCCCTGCTGGCCGTCAAGGCCGGAATGATGTCGTGAAGGCGGCTTGAGGCGGGCGCCGCCGCCCCGGTATGATGACGGCCCCTTCAGCCGCGTGGCCATCATGTCGAGCAACGATTCCAGCGCCAAGGAAGCCCTCGATCCCGAGTTCGAGGCGCTGATCCGCCACATCCAGGAAAGCCGCGGGCTCGATTTCCGCGGCTACAAGCGCACCAGTCTGCAACGGCGCATCCGCCGGCGGATGGAGGAGGTGGGCTGCGACGACTTCGCGACCTACCACGGCTTTCTCGAAGCACACCCGCAGGAATTCGTCGACCTGTTGAACACGGTGCTGATCAACGTGACCAGCTTCTTCCGCGACGCCGACGCGTGGGAGGTTCTGAAGAAGGACGTGGTGCCGCGCGTCCTGGCCCGCCGGGCCGAACGCGGCCCCATCCGCATCTGGAGCGCGGGCTGCGCGTCGGGCGAGGAGCCCTATTCGCTGGCCATGCTGTTCGCGGAGGCGCTGGGCAGCGACGCCTTCTGCAGCCGGGTGAAGATCTACGCCACCGACCTCGACGAATCGGCCCTGAACGTCGCCCGCCACGCCACCTACACACCGCGCGACGTCGAAAGCGTGCCGACGCCGCTGCTGGAGAAGTATTTCGAGCGCACCAACAACCACTACGTCTTCCAGCGCGAGCTGCGCAAATGCGTGATCTTCGGCCGGCACAACATCGTGACCGACGCGCCGATCTCGCGCATCGACCTTCTGGTCTGCCGCAACCTGCTGATCTATCTGGAAAGCGACACGCAGAGCATCGTCCTGCCGCGGCTGCACTACGCGCTGGTCAACGACGGCTTCCTGTTCCTTGGCAAGGCGGAGACGCAGCTCGCCCGCTCCAAGATGTTCGAGCCGGTCGACCTCAAGAGCCGCATCTTCCGCAAGGTGCCGCAGGAATGGCGGCGCAGCCTGGGCGGCAGCCTGACCCTCGCGCCCGATCCCGCCAACCACCGGCCTAATTTCCAGACGCGGCTGATGGAAGGCATCGTGGACAGCAGCACGACCGCCTACCTGTCGGTCAACGGCGAGGGGCAGCTGGTCTTCGCCAACGCCATGGCGCGCCGCCTGCTGGACGTCGGCGAGGTGGACATCGGCCACCCGTTCCAGGACTTGGCGATCTCCTACCGCCCGACCGAGCTGCGCTCGCGCATCGACGAGGTGCAGAAGACCGGCCGCACGGTGCGCATCGACCATCAGGAATTCTCCCGCCCGCCGGCCGAGCCGATCCGCCTGACCATCGAGATCTCGCTGCTCTACGGCCGCGACGGCAAGCCCTTCGCCACGCTGCTGGCCTTCACCGACACCAGCCGCAACTTCCTGCTCCAGCAGGAGCTGGAGGCCGCGCAGGAAAGCCTGGAGACCACCATCGAGGAGCTTCAGTCCTCCAACGAGGAGCTGGAGACGACGAACGAGGAGCTTCAGAGCACCAACGAGGAGCTTGAGACCACGAACGAGGAACTCCAGTCCACGAATGAGGAGCTGGAGACCATGAACGAGGAACTCCGCTCCGCCAACGAGGAGCTGGAGGTCGCCAACGAGGAGCTGCGCCGCCAGGGCGAGGAATCGGGGGAATTCCGCCGCTACTCCGAATCGGTGCTGCGCAGCATGGATGTGGGCATCATCGTGCTGGACCAGGATCTCAGCGTGCGGTCCTGGAACCGCTGGGGCGAGAACATGTGGGGCCTGCGCAGCGAGGAGGTGCAGGGCGAGGCCTTCCTCGACCTGGACATCGGCCTGCCCGTGCAGAAGCTGCGCGGCGATCTGGAGCGCATCCTGTAGAAGGAGGCGCCGCAGCAGCCCGTCACCCTGAACGCCGTGGACCGCCGCGGCCGTTCCGTGACCTGCCGCGTGCGGCTCTCCCCGCTGCTCTACGAAGCCAAGGAGACGCGGGGCATCGTTCTGATCATCGAGGACATCACCGAACAGACGCGCACGGAAGCCTTCGCCGGCTATCTCGGCCGCGTCATCGGCCAATCGCTGAACGAGGTCTATTTCCTGGACGCGGCGACCTTCCACTTCCTTCTGGTCAACCGGGGGGCGGAGACGAAGCTGGGCCACTCGCTGGACCAGCTCAAGCAGATGGCCGTGCACGAGCTGATGCCCGAGGTGCCGGGGGACCGCTTCCAGCGCCTCGTCGCGCCGCTGCTGTCGGGCGACAAGCAGGAGGTGGTCTTCGAGACGACGATGGAGAGCCGCCACCGCGGCGCCTATCCGGTCGAGGTTTGCCTTCAGTATTTCGGCGACGAACGGCCGCCGATCCTCGTCGCCATCGTCCACGACACCACCGAGCGGCAGCGTCTGGGCGGCACGGGAGACCGCGAGGTGCCGGTCGGGGAGTGACGGGCTGAGCAGACGTTCACTGTTCGGCGAAGGGTTGCCCCCTCCCCAACCCTCCCCCGCCTTCGGTGGTGGAGGGGGCTGCCGCCGTTTCGCACAAGCTCCCTCTCCCGCGCAGCGGGGGAGGGTTGGGGAGGGGGCAAAATGAGGAGGGGCAAACGCTGCCACTCTCAAACAACCCTGCTCAGGCCCCGCCATCCTCGGCGGCATCCTCCGCGTCCGGCGATGGGCGGAGCCATTCGTCGCCCAGGAAGCGGAGCAGCAACTCCGCGCGCTCCTTGGCTTCGCGGCTGGCGTCGCTCCAGCGCTTGGCGGACAGGGACTGCCCCTTGCTCCGCGCTGCGTCGGCGAGGCGCACACACAGGGCCGTCCGCTCGTTCAGCGCGCGCAACGCCACCTCGAAGGCCTGCTCGACCATGCGGAACTGCGCCTCCTCCATGCTGTCGGCACCGAAGCGGTGGCCGATGTGGCAGGTGAAGTAGGGCAGGGAATCCATGGTCGTCTCGGCGACCGACCCGCCGCATTCCGGGCAGGTCAGGGTGATGGGTCGCTTCAGGTCGTAGTCTCCATCCATGCCTTCTCCCTCCTTGGATGGCGGGGTCGTTGCCGTGTTCGACACCATCGCCGCGACGAGCCGGGCGAGCCGCTTGCCGATTGCCGCCGACGGCAGGCAATGGTCGATCGTGACGTTGTTCAGGGCGCTGCGCGGCATGCCGGGGTACCGCGCCTCCTCCGGGTCCTGCACCACGGTGGTGCCGCCCAGTCGCTTGATCTCGCTGAGGCCGGCGGTGCCGTCGCTGAGTCCGCCCGACAGGACCACCCCGACGACCTTGGGCCCGAAGGCGTGCGCGGCGGAGCGGAACAGCGGGTCGGCCGCCGGCCGGGTGCCGTTCTCGCGCGGGCCGCGCGATAGGCGCAGGCGCCCGCCGGGCTCCACCAGCATGTGGCGGTCGGGTGGGGCCACGTAGATGTGGCCGGGCCGGATTACCTCGCCGTCGCGCGCGTGGCTGGCCGGCAGTGGGCCGGCCGTGGCGAGGACGGCGGGGGCGGCGCTGCGCCGCTCGCCGATGTGCAGGACGACGCAGAGCGCGGCCGGCAGGCCGGGCGGCAGGCCGCGCGCCAGCGCCTCCAGCGCCTCCACGCCTCCCGCCGATGCACCGACCACGATCAACGCGCGGCATTCCATGGGCTTGCGTCCCTTTCCGGGCACGGGCTCGACTGTCAGACCACTGTTCCGGCGTCATTCCGGCCTTCGCGTCATGGCTATCCGGTAAAGCCATTTGCTACGAAGCCGCCGCTTCCCTGTTCGTCATCCCCGCGAAGGCGGGGATCCAGAAAACTTCGCGTCTAAGTGCCTGGTCGGTCTGGATCCCCGCCTTCGCGGGGATGACGGGAGGGGATAGTGGTTGCCCGTTGCGGGCCGTGCCGAACGACCAAAGTCAGTCCCATGCGCCTCCATCGAGGCCATCACTCCGCCCCATCCCCGGCCGCCCCGTCCCCCGCCCCGTCCCCCGCCCCGTCGTGCGGCAGGGTGGACAGCACGCCGGCCAGGGCGTCGCCTTGCCGCATCAGCACGTCGCGCAGGAGGTTGACGTTCTGCTGGGCCTCTCGGGTCGCCTCGGACCAGCTCACCGCGACGCGGTTGTGGCCGCGCTTGCGCGCGTTGTCGGCCAGCCGCTCGAACAGGGCGACGCGGTCCTCGTGCGTGCGCAGGGCCACCCACAGGGCGTGCTCCACCGATTCCTTGTGAAGCTGCGCCAGCGTGTTGGGGCTGAAGGCGTGGCCGACCTTGCAGCGGTAGCGGATGAGCGGACCGTCCTCGATCTCGGACAGGTTGCCGCCGCAGTCCGGGCAACTCAGCGGGCTCGGCCGTCCCACGGCGTTGGTGTCGTCGGGCACGGTGCTGAACTCCTTCTCCGGGATGCTCGCCTCCACCGCCACGTCAGGCGGGATCGGCACCCTCGGTCCGGCCGGCTCGGCCAACAGGCGGGCCAGCAGGGCCGGCATGTCGGACAGCGGCACGCAGTGGTCCGGCACCACATGGGCCATCGCGTTGCGCGGCATGTCCGGCCATTCCGCGTCTTCCGGATCCTGAACGACGGCGAGGCCGCCGCAGCGCTTCACCGCACGCAGGCCGGCCGTGCCGTCGTCCAGCGTGCCGGTCAGGATCACCCCGACCAGCCGCGGCCCGTAGGCCACCGCCGCGGAGCGGAACAGCGGGTCGATGGCCGGGCGGGTGCGGTTCTCCCTCGCCCCCCGGCGCACCAGCGTCCGGCCGTTCTTGACCAGCAGATGATGGTCGGGCGGGGCGACGTGGATCCAGCCGCGCCGCACCGGCTCGCCGTCCTTCGGGTGGAAGGCCGGCAGCCAGCCGGCGCGCGTCAGCAGCCTTGGCAGGACACTCTGCTGACCGGCGATGTGCTGAACGACGAAAACCGTGGCCGGGCAGTCCTTCGGCATGCCGGCGAAAAGACTTTGCAGCGCGGTGACGCCGCCGGCCGACGCACCGATCACCAGGATGTCTCGCTTTTCCATGTGCCGATAACAACATGGTGATTCGGGAGGAATCTCGGCACCCGCCCGATGACTTTTCCGGAGGTGGGCTGTTGGACAGGCGGGGTGCCACCGTGCATGCGCAAAAAGAACGCGTGGGGGAGCCGTGGCGGAATCCGTATCCATTCGGAATGACGACGAGAGCGACGACGAGCGTGCGATGCTCCGGCAGCGGGTCGCGGAGCTGGACCAGCACCTGGAACAGGCCCTGGTCGCCGCCGAGGACGCGCAGGCCGAAGCGGGGCTGCTCGTCGAGGAGAGACGGCGGCTGGAGGAGGAGCTGGAGGCGCAGCGGCACCAGATCGCCGACCTGCACCACCGCCTCGCCGCCGAGGAGATCCGCAAGAGCGAACTGCTCGAAGCCCTGATCCGCAGCGACAACCGGCTGCGCACCGTCCGCCGGGACGAATCCCACCTGTCGGAGGAACTCCAGACCTCCTACGAGGAGCTTCAGGTACTCACCGAGGAGCTGGAGCGGGCCAACGACGAGCTGGAACGGCGGGTGGAGGAACGCACCCTCCAGCTGGCCGAGAGCGAGGCGCGCTACCGCACCCTGTTCGAGGCGATGGACGAGGGCTTCTTCCTGGCCGAGGAGATCTTCGACGCCGACGAACGCCCGGTGGACATCCTGTATCTGCAGGCCAACCCCGCCGCGATCCGGATGACCGGCCAGAACTGCGTCGGCCGCCGGCTGAGCGAGATCGCCACCGGCTTCGAGCCCCATTGGTTCGAGGTGTTCGGCCGCGCCGCCCTGACCGGGGTGGCCGCGCGCACGGAGCTGTACGCCGCCCCGCTGCGGACGTGGTTCAATTTCTACGTCTTCAAGGTCGGCAGCCCGACGGAGCGGCGCGTCGCGGTGGTGTTCCAGGACGTGACCCAGCGCAAGAAGGCCGAGGAGGAGATGCAGCGCGCCAAGGAGGCGGCGGAGGCCGCCGACCGTGCGAAGACCAAGTTCCTCGCCGCCGCCAGCCACGACCTGCGCCAGCCGATCCAGGCCGCGGCGCTCTACGCCCATGTGCTGCGCTCCATCATCGACGGCAATGCGGCGGCGGAAGAGGTGCTGGACCTGCTGAGGGCCTCCATCGACAGCCTGAACGGCATGCTGAGCGGGCTGCTCGACCTGTCGCGGCTGGAGGCCGGCGCCATCGAGGTCGAGATGGCCGACTTCGCCCCCGCCGAGCTGATGCGCCGGCTGGCCGCCGAATTCGGCGGGGTTGCCGGGGTGTCGGGCATCGATCTGCGCTGCCTGCCCAGCAACGCCGCCGTCTCGACCGACCCGAAGCTGCTGGAGCGCGTGCTGCGCAACCTCCTTTCCAACGCCATCGCGCATGGTGCGGGGGACGGAGACGGCGAAGGGCGCGGGCGGGTGCTGTTCGGCTGCCGGCGCCGGCCGGGCGGGGTGGAGTTCCAGGTGTGGGACAACGGCCCCGGCATCCCCGAGGACGCGCGGGAGGCCATCTTCGAGGAGTTCCGCCAGCTCAAGAACCCGGAACGCAGCGCCGCCAAAGGCTTCGGGCTCGGCCTGTCCATCGTGTCCCGCATCGCCCGGCTGCTGGGGCTGGAGGTGACGGTGCGCTCAGCCGTCGGGCGCGGTTCCGTCTTCTCGGTCACGGTGCCGCGCGCCCGCGCGCCGGAGCCGATCCAGCTGAAGGCGCCGGTCCTCGACACCGGCATGGCCGGCTGGCTGAAGGGGCGCACCGTGCTGCTGGTGGAGGATGACGCGCAGGTTCGGCGCGGCCTGACCCTGCTGCTGAAGGGCTGGGGTGTGCGGGTGGTCGCCGCCGGCTCGACGGAGGAGCTGGCCTCGATCCTGCCGCGCCTGCGCCGGCGGCCGCATGTGGTGCTGACCGATCACCGCCTGCCCGGCGGGCACACCGGGCGCAACGTGGTGGAACTGGTGCGCAGCCGCTGGGACGTGCCGGGCGTCATCATCACCGGCGACACCGCGCCGGAACGCCTGCGCGAAGCCATGTCCCTCGGCTGCCGGCTGCTCCACAAGCCGATCCAGCCGTCCGAACTGGCCGGCGCCCTGGGCGATGCCCTGGACGCCTGACAGCAAACCTTCAGATGTGAATGACCTCTCCCAGCGTGTGGGCGAGCAGGGCGGGCTCCACGGGCTTGTGCAGCAGGCGGCAGCCGATGGATTTCGCCTCGCGCAGGCGCTCTGGCGCCGTGTCACCGGTGATGATGACCGCGGGGACATCCCAGCGCCCGCGCACCAGCTCCACCACGTTGCGTCCCGTGCGCCCGCCGGGCAGGCGGTGGTCGGCCAGCAGCACATGGGGTGGGCGGCGCAGGCGCGGCAGGCGGGCCGCCAGTTCCTCCGCCGAACCGACGGCGACGACGCGCGCGCCCCACGTCTTCAGCAGCATCGTCAGGCCGATCCGGACGCGCTCGTCATCCTCGACCAGCAGAACCGTCCGTCCGCGGATCCGCGCCAGAACCGCCGGGTCGGAGGCCGGGGCGTGCAGGTGCGCCGCGTCCCGCCGGCGGGTGGACAGTGGCACCGCGATGGTGAAGACCGTCCCCCGCCCGACCTCGGAGCGCACCGTCACCTCCAGCCCCAGCAGCCGGGCGATGCGGGACACGATGGACAGGCCGAGCCCGAAGCCCTTGGCGGCGCTGCGCTCCGGGTTGTCGAGCTGGCGGAACTCCTCGAAGATGGCGGCCTGCGCGTCCTCGGGAATGCCGGGGCCGTTGTCCCACACCTGGAATTCAAGCGTCCCGCCGCGCCGACGGCAGCCCAGCAGGACCCGTCTGCCCCCCAGCCGGGCGCCGTGCGTGATCGCGTTGGACAGAAGGTGGCGCAGCACGCGCTCCAGCAGCTTCGGGTCGGTCCGCACCGGGGCGACGGAGGGCAGGCAACGCAGGTCCACCCCGACGGCCTTGGCCTGCTCCCGGAACTCGGCGGCGAGGCGAAGCATCGGGTCGGCCGGCACGAAGTCGATGGCGGCCACGTCGATGGCGCCGGCCTCCAGCCGCGACAGGTCGAGCAGCCCGCTCAGCATGCCGTTCAGGCTCTCCACCGACGCTTCCAGAAGGTCCAGCGTCCCCTGGCCCGCCGAACCGGGCGCGACCGACGGGCGCAGCACATGGGCGTAGAGGGCGGCGGCCTGGATCGGCTGGCGCAGGTCGTGGCTGGCGGCGGACAAGAAGCGCGTCTTCGCCCGGTGGGCGGCCTCTGCGGCCTCCCGCGCGCGGTGCAGGGCGGCGGTCTGCTCATCCAGGCGTCGTCGCAGCTCCGCGATCTCGCGCCGGTGGGCGTCCAGTTCCTCGGCCAGCAGGCGGGCTTCCCGCCGGGCGTCCTCGGCGGCGGCCCAGGCCTGGACCAGCGGGCTGCGGCCCAGCGCCGCAAACCGCCTCGGCCGCAATCCCCGCTCCGTAGCCCCGCCGCCCCCGCTTCCGTCTTCCTTGGCCGAAATGGAGTTTCGCACGACGCCTCCTCAGCCTGTTTGTGAACAAATCATTGCATGACCCGGGCCAAGAACGCAGCATGGGAAAAGGTCGTAGAGGCGACCGGGCCGCGGGCGAGAGTCCTCCCGTAACGCTAGGTTATTAGCTGGCCCCAGTACCCTACTTTTGTCGCATAGCCGACAATGCGTGTCGGGTATGGCACAAGCGGGCGCGTCCCGTGTTGAAGTTTCCATCACGGCATGGCCGGAAGAGTGCGCGAGCCTTGCGGGAGGCCGGGGGCGGCGTCCCGCAGCGCCGTTGGCACGCGGGTTGCTTCGTACTCGAAGCAATCGCGCCGGCGGCGTCGCGGTGTTCGGCCCCCGCTGTTCGGCCCCCGCTGTTCAGCCGAGGCATTGGAGGCAGGCTTGTACAATCCGTTGATCACGGCGACCGCTGGCTGGTCCGAGGCGGTGGAGGAGCGGGCACGGCGGCTGCTCGGCTACCAGGTCGGCACCGAGGGGCACGGCGCCCCGGTGACGGTGCAGAGCATGCTGGCCCGCTGCGGCTACGACCCGGTGGCCAGCGCCCGCTTCCTGATGACCATTCCGCCGCTGATGGCCGTGCGCGAGCTGACCAAGACGGTCGCCCGTTTCCGCATCGACGGGGAGCCCTGTCCTGACCCGGCGGCGCTGGCCCGCGCCGCCCTGTCCCACGCCGGGCGCGCGGTGGCGGTCCATGAACTCCACCCGGAGCGGCAGTTCGTCGCCAACATCATCGGCTCCCTGCTGGGCATTACCCGCTCCGGCCGATAGTCGCGCATCCGGCGGGGTGCGGCGCCTGGACACACGTCATAGGCACTGCGGCCATCGCCGGAACGCGCGAGGATTGCTAAAATACGTCCGAATTCCGCGTGAGGGGTCGGGCGTATGGTGGGCGACAAGTTCGGCGTGACGCTGCGGCTGGGGGCCGGCTTTGCCGGCGTGGCCGCGCTGACCGTCGCCGCTACGGTCCTGGCTCTGGAAGCCACCGGTGCGCTTCCCATGGACTTGCTGGCAAGGGGCGGCCTCCCGCCCGTTATGCCGGCGCTGCTGGCGGGGATGAGCCTGCTGTGCGCCGGCGCGCTGGGAACGACGGTCACCCGCAGCCTCGTCCGCCGGCTGGGCCGGCTTCGCCGCAGCCTGCACCACCTGATCGACGAGGCCGGCGTTTCGGCCGGCGGCGCCCCCCATCATCCCGACGCGCGCTTCCCCGACGACACCAGTGCGGACGACCCGGTGGAACGCATGGCGCGCGCCATGGACGCCGTCGCGCACGAGGTGCGGCACCGCGAGCGGGCTTTGCGCACCAGCGAGGCGCGCTTTCGCGGGCTGATCGAGGGGTCCATCCAGGGCATCCTGATCCATCGGGGCTTCAAGCCGCTGTTCGTGAACGACGCCTACGCCCGCATCTTCGGCTTCACCGCGGCGGACGAGGTGCTGGAGCTTCCCGACCTCAACGTGCTGATCGCGCCGGAGGAGCAGCCGCGCGCCTGGCGGTCCTACCTGACGCTGATGGACGGGCGGGTGCCGTCGGGCGTGCAGCGGCTGCGCAACCTGCGCCGCGACGGCGAGACGGTGTGGGTGGAGATGATCGACCGCGTGGTCGACTGGATGGGCGAGCCGGCGGTGCAGACCACCGTCGTGGACGTCACCGACCGCGTGAAGGCCGAGGATCAGGTGCTGGAGACCGCCGCCCTGCTGCGCGCGGCCATCGAGGCGATGCCCAGCGGCATCCTGATGCTCGACGCGGAGGAGCGCATCGTCCTCTACAACCGCCGCTTCTGCGAGCTGTGGAACGTGACCCCGGCGGAAGTCGATGCCAACCCGACCCTGGAAGGCTTCCTCATCTACGCGCTGGAGCGCGGTGACTTCCCGGAGGCCGAGGGCGAGCGGTTCATCCGGGACCGGCTGGAACGGCTGCGCTCCGGCCTGCCATACGCCTACGAACGGCGCAACATGCAGGGCCGCGACCTGGAAATCCGCGGGCAGCAGCGGCGCGACGGCGGCTGGGTCATCACGCTGACCGACATCACCGACCGCACCCGCGCGCTGGAGGCCCTGCGCGACAGCGAGGCGCGCTTCCGCGATCTGGTCGAGGGCTCGGTCCAGGGCATCGTGGTGATGCGCGACTTCAAGCCGCTGTTCATCAACCACGCCTACGCCGGCATGGCCGGCTACGACGACCCGTCGGAACTGATGACCGGTTCGCTCCTCCAGCGGCTCGTCCCGCCGGAGGAATACGCCAACCTGCTGGAATGGAACCGCCTGTTCAGCACCGGGGCGCTGACGGAGGAGATGCGGCGGCGCACGCGCATGCTGCGGCGCGACGGCTCGCGCATCTGGGTGGACCTGTGCACCCGCGCCATCGACTGGAAGGGGCAGCCGGCGATCCAGCTGATCTGCGTGGACATCACGCCCCAGGTGGAGGCTGAAGCGGCGCTGGCCGCCAAGTCGGCGCAACTCCAGGCCCTGTTCGAGACGATGCCGACCGGCGTGTGCATGTTCGATGAGAACCTGCACGCCGTCCTGCACAACCGCCTCTACCGCGAGCTGTGGGGCTATCCGGAGGAGCTGCTGGCGATCCGGCCGACCCTGCTGGAGTTGATGCGCTTCAACGCCGCGCGCGGCGACTACGCCGACGCCGACCTCAACAGCGGCGTGGACGCGGAGGCCGGGCGCACCGCCGGCATCATGCGCCGGGGCGAGACGGTGGACATGGAGCTGGTGATCCGCGGGGGCATCGTGCTGGGCGTCCGCGGCAACGCCATGCCCGACGGCGGCTACGTCTACACCTACGCCGACGTCACGGAACGCCACCGCGCCGAGGCCGCCCTGCGCCAGGCCAAGGAACACGCGGAGGAGGCGGCGCGCGCCAAGTCCACCTTCCTCGCCGCCATGAGCCACGAGATCCGCACGCCCATGAACGGCGTGCTTGGCATGCTGGAGGTGCTGGACCGCACGCCGCTCGATTCCGAGCAGCGCAACGTGCTGAGCGTGATCCGGGAGTCCGCCTCGGCCCTGCTGACCATCATCGACGACATCCTCGATTTCTCGAAGATCGAGGCCGGGCGGCTCCAGCTCGAATCCGTGCCGACCTCGCTGCGCGACATCGCGGAGGGGGTGGTGGACCTGCTGGCGACCCGCGCGCGGGAGAAGCGCCTGGACCTCATCACCCGCGTGGCGCTGGGCGGGGCGGAGGTTCGGCTGGGCGACCCGGTGCGCCTGCGCCAGATCATGCTGAACCTCGTCGGCAATGCCATCAAGTTCACGGAGCGCGGGCACATCGCCCTGTCGCTGGCCGGCGGGCGCGATGGCGGGCTGGTGCGGATCGAGGTGCGTGACACCGGCATCGGCCTGGACGAGGAGCAGCAGGCCCGCCTGTTCCAGCCCTTCACCCAGGCCGACGCCTCGACCACGCGGCGCTTCGGCGGGTCGGGCCTCGGCCTGTCGATCTGCCGCCGCCTCGTCGAGATGATGGGCGGCGATATCGGCGTGGAGTCGCGCCCCGGCGAGGGCTCCACCTTCTGGTTTGAGGTGCCCTTGCCGCCGGCCGGCGACGCGGGGGCCGACCATGCGCCGCGCCCCGGCGCCGACCTCGCCGGGCTGCGGGTGCTGGTGGTGGACGACTGCGGCCCGCTGCGCGAGGCCTTCGCCGACGCGCTGGCCGGGGCGGGCGCCCAGGTCGCCGTCGCGGCGGACGCCGCCGCCGGCTTCGACGCGCTGCGCCGGGGACTCCAGGCCGGCTTCCCCTTCGACGTGGCGGTGGTGGAGCACGACCCCGGCCTGCTGGACGGGCTGGGGCTGGCGGGGGCGCTGGCGCGCATGCCGGCGCTCAGCGACACGCGCATCCTCGTCGCGACCAACCACGACGACGCGGGGGCCGGCGGCAGTGGGGTCGCCGCCGTGCTGATGAAACCGGTGCGGCAGGCCACCCTGCGCGTCGCGGTCGCCCGCATCGCCGGCCGCCACACGCCGGAGGCCGACGAGTCCCTGCCCGTGGAGATCGGCACCGTCCAGCCACCCACGGTGGAGGAGGCCGAAGCGGCCGGCGCCCTGATCCTGGTGGCGGAGGACAACCCGACCAACCAGGTGGTCATCCGCAAGCAGCTGGAACAGCTGGGCTTCGCCGCCCTGCTGGCCGGCGACGGGGCGGAAGCGCTGCGGATGCTCCGGGAACGCGCCTTCGGCCTGCTGCTGACCGACTGTCACATGCCGCAGCTCGACGGCTACGAGCTGTCGCAGCGCCTGCGCGCGCAGGAGCGCGACAGCGGCCGGCGCCTGCCCATCATCGCCCTGACCGCCAGCGCCCTGATCGGCGAGGCGGAACGCTGCTTCGCCGCCGGGATGGACGATTACCTGTCCAAGCCCGTGAACATGCAGACCCTGTCGCGGACGCTGGCGCGCTGGCTGCCCCAGGCCCTTCCGCTGCGCCGCCCGTCCAGGGAGGGGGCTTCGAACGGGGGCGCTGCCACGCGCGCCGCCGTGGACAACGGGCGCGGGAACGGCAAGGATACAGCTGTGCAGCGCACGAATGATCGCGTGGGCGATGGCGCGAGCTGCGGCGCAAGCGGAGGCGGGGCGGCCATGAGCGTGGCAAAGACGGAATCCGGCGGCTTGGCCGTCCTCGACCTCGACCATGTGGTCGACACCTTCGGCAGCCTGGACGGGGCGCGCGACCTGCTCGGCTACTTCCTGGAAACCACCGCGCCGATCCTGGACGAGGTGGAACGCGGCCTGGACCTTGGGGACGCGGAGGAGGGACGCCGCGCCGCCCACGCCGCCGCCGGCGCCGCCCGCACCGCCGGCGCCAAGGAGTTGGCGAAGCTCTGCTCCGAGATCGAGGTGCTGGCGGCCAAGGGCCATGTGGACGCCGCGCGCGCGCAGGTGGCCCCCCTGCGCGCGGCATTCGGTCGCGTAGAGTCCTTCATTCTTAACGGCCTGTAACGGGACCCCCCATAAATCCCCTCGCCCGCCTCCGGCGGGAGAGGGAGGGTGAGGGCAAGGTTTTTTGCGAGAATCCAGGGAAAGTGGAGCGAGGACTCTCGGATCGACCTTGCCCTCACCCTCCCACGCCTTCGGCGCGGGCCCCTTCCTCTCCCGGCGGGGCCGGGCGAGGGGTCTAGGGTCCGTATTCCCTTGCTACAAAACCGTCAGCCGATTTCTCTGGGTTGTAACGGTCTGACGGTTGCTCGCGGACGCGACAGGCTTTATCAGTGTTCGCAGGACGAATAAGTGGTACCCCCGCCCACAGCGCGGGCTCTGCCGGATGAGGGGGCGTCGATGGACAAGAAGGCGGTCGAGTACGATCAGTACAAAATCCTCGTCATCGAGGATCAGCCCTTCGTCCGCCGGACCATCATGCAAATCCTCATGCAGATCGGTTTCCGCTCCATCGCGGAGGCCGACAACGGCGAGACGGGGATGCAGGAATGCATCCGCTCCAACCCCGACATCATCGTTTGCGACATCGACATGAAGCCGGTGTCGGGTCTTCAGTTCCTCGCCCAGCTGCGCGCCAGCGCCGAGGTGAAGAACAACCGCACCCCGGTCGTCTTCCTGACCAACCACACCGAATCCGAGATCGTGAAGAAGGCGATGGCGCTGGGCGTCAACGGCTTCGTCGTCAAGCCGCCGTCCTTCGGCGCGCTGAAGGAGCGGGTGGACCGCCTGCTGGCCGCCCGGTAAGGAGCGGAACCGGGCGCGCGGGACGGGGAGGCGTCGGATGGCCGTTCATGAACAGCTCGACGCCGTGCTGGCCGCGGTCGCGCAGGGCGTCCTCGTCCTCGGCGCCGACCTCCGGGTCGCCCACCTGAACGATGCGGGGCGGACCCTCCTCGACCTGCCGGCGCATCTGGCGGAGCCCGGCGCGGCGGCGCGCGATCTGGTCTGGCACTGGGCGGAGCGGGGCGACTTCGGCCCCGGCGATCCGGCCGAGCTGGCCGCCGAATGCATGGCGCTGCTGGCCCTTCCCGAACCGCACGCCTTCGAACACCATGCGCCGGGCCGCCGCGTGCTGGCCGTGCGGTCACGACCGCTGCCGGGCGGCGGCGTCGTGCTGGCCTACAGCGACGAGACGGACTACCGCCACGCGGTGGACGACCTGCACGCCGCCAACGCCACCCTTGAACGCTCCGTCGGGGAACACGCCCACACCATCGCCCGCCTGTCCGCCGCGCTGGAGTCCGTCAACGGCCGCGTGGAGGAAGCGGTGCGCGACAAGGCCCGCACGCTGGCGCTGGTCAACCACGCGCTGCGCGCCTCGGCCGGGTCGATGCTGGAACCGGCACGGGCGCTGCTCGCCGGACCGCTGGGGCACCAGGAGCGGGGCCATGTCGGCAGCCTGCTCCGCTCGCTCGACTCGCTGCGTCTGATCCTGGACGATCTCAGCGATCTGGTGCGGCTGGAATCCGACGAAATCCGCCTGGACGAGGCCCCCTTCACCGTCGAGACGGTGGTCGGCAGCGTGGTGTCGGCGCTCGGCGAGGTGGCGGAGGACCGCCGCCTGACCCTGGAAGCCGACATCGACGTGGCCGTCCCGACGACGGTGGTCGGCGACGCCGCATGGCTGCGCCATGTGCTGGTCGAGCTGGTCGGCCGCGCCGTGCGCGACACCGACGCCGACCGCGTGACCCTGTGGGTCCGGCCCGTGGAGTTGCCGGACGGACGCGCGGGCCTGCGCTTCGCCGTGGGCGACGCCGGGCCGGACGCGGCGGAGGAGTTGCGGGCGTGGCTGACGCAGGGCGTGCCGCCGCTGGATGGCGCGCTGCGGCGGCAGGGCTGGCGCGGACTCGGCCTGCACATCGGGCGGCGGATCGTCGGGCTGATGGGCGGCGAGATCGGCGTGGAGGACGGCCCCGCCGGCATCAGCGTGCTGTGGTGTACGGCGGCCCTGACCCCGATCACCGGGGAGACGGCGCCCGAGGTTGGGCGGGCCTCGCTCTCCATCCTGGTGGTCGAGGACAACCCGGTGAACCAGCGCGTCAACGCCTGGCTGCTGCGAAAGGACGGGCACCGCGTTGCCGTCGTCGGCGACGGGCGGGAGGCGGTGGACCTCGCCGCCAAGGGCGGCTTTGACGCGGTCCTGATGGACCTGGACATTCCTGGCCTGGACGGCATCGCGGCGACGCGGGCCATCCGCGCCCTGCCGGCTCCCCTGTCAGCGGTGCCGGTCATCGCCATCACCTCCAGCGCCTTGCCCGACGACATCGAGCGCTGCCGCGCCGCCGGCATGGACGATCATCTGCCCAAGCCCGTGAACCCGGCGGCCCTGACCCGCGTGCTGGCCCGCCTGACCAGCCCGGCGGCCGCGGCCCCGGCGGGGGAGGGGGCGACCGATCCGCCGGACGAGGGCGACGGCTTCGACGCGGGCGTCCTGAGCGCGCTGGAAGACGTGATCGGCCGCGCGAAGGTGCTGGAACTGGTCGACGACGCGCTCGCCCACGCGCGCGACGCGGAAGGGCAGCTGGCGCTCGCCCGCGACCTGATGGATCCCACGATCTTCACCGCCATCACCGGCGAGCTGAAGACCATTGCCGGCACCGTCGGCCTGACGGGCGTCTACCAGAGCGCCCTGGCGCTGGAACGCGCCCTGCGCGGCGCGGACGAGGAGGCGGTCGCCGCCCAGGCCGCGCATCTGGCGCGCCAACTGGCCGCCGGGGTAGACCGGCTGCGCGACCAATGGACAACCGTGTGACCGTGGAGCGTGTGACTGTGGAGGAGGACAGGGTGCTTCGTGTGAAACCGGCGGTGATGGGCCTGGCCTCGTGCCTGCTGCTGGTGGCCTGCTCGGGCGAGCCGGCGGAATCGGACATGCGGACGCTGGTGGAGGCGCACACCCGCAAGGCCCTGGAAGGCCAGGGACGCGGCGGCTTCCAGGGGTTCGAGCAGTTCCGCAAGCAGGGCTGCGTGGACGCCAAGGTCAAGCCTTCCGGCACGGCCCAGGCCGCCGCCCCTCAAGCGGCGCCGGCTTCCGCGTCATCCGGCAGCCAGTACGACTGCTACTACGCCGCCACCATCCCGGCCCAGCCGGGCCGCCCCGCCGTCACCGTGAACGGCAAGGGCCGCTTCACTCGCACCGACAAGGGCCTGCAATTCGAGGATCTCGGCGCGCAGCCGCGATAGGGGCTTTTCAAAAAATCTCAGGTTCAACCCCCTCGCCCGCCTCCGGCGGGAGGGTGAGGGCAAGGTTTCCCCGAGAATCCAGGGTATGTGGTCGCAGGGTTCTTGGGCAGACCTTGCCCTCACCCTCCCATGGCTTCGCCATGGGCCCCTCCCTCTCCCAGCGGGGCTGGGCGAGGGGGATGAAAGACCCCCGGAAGAGAAAGCATCGTCTGGAAAAGAAATCGGCCGGTCATGATCGTGTCATGACCGGCCGCGTCGATGATGGTGGAAGGGGCTGGATTCGAACCAGCGTACGCATACGCGGGCAGATTTACAGTCTGCTGCCTTTAACCACTCGGCCACCCTTCCGCTGCTGCTTGACGCGGCCATCGGAGACCTGCGGTCCGGAGGGCCGAAGCACCGTCCGTCGCGCGGGTGGCGTTATCTAGCGGTTGGGCCGGCTGCGGTCAAGCGTCTTTGTGATCAAATCGCCGGAGTTTGAAATATCAGGCGCCCTCGCTCCGGGCGGCGCGGGCGAGCGCGCTCAGCGGGTCGCCGTCCTCGCCGCCGAAGCAGACGGCGAAGTCGTCGCACACCTCGCAGTTCGGCGATTTGCACAGCAGCAGGCCCTCGCGCTCGCACAGCTGGCGGTAGAAGAACTTCTTCCACTTCATGTCGGCACTGTTGCGCTTGACCAGATCGGGGAAGTGGCGGCGGAACATGGCGTTCAGTTCCAGCCGGCTGGCGAAGCCCATGTCCTGCCAGAGGTGGTTCGGCTCCAGCGAACGGCGGGCGACGATGGCGGCCAGCCACTCCTCCTCCTCGGCACCGCGCGCGCGGTGGTCGAGCAGGAAGGCGCGCAGGTCCTCCTCCTCGATGGCATCCTCGCCGGTCTCGTCCGGCAGGCCGGCGACGAGCGGCGCGTGGTCCGGCGCGTGCCGCGCGGCCAGCGCCGCCAGGGCATCGCGCCCAAGGCCGAGCGCTTGGGTAAGGGGGCGGTCCGGGTCCAGCGCGGCCAATCCCAGGATGCGCCCGAACAGCAGCCGGTCAAGGTCCGGGCCGCTGAGGCGATCAAGTGGAGGTTCGGGCGAAATCGAGAGGACAGGTGCGGCGGTCACAGGTGCGGCGATCATGGCAGCGCGCTCCCGAACGATGGGTCATAGGACATTCCCTATCCCCATCGTGAACCAAATTTCCGCAACCGCGAAGTGGTTTTTGTGCGGCGCAGCGTTATGGGCCGACGATTTCCGCCGTGAAGCGTTCGAAGAAGCCGGTGATGACCCGGTCGGCCTTGGCCTGGACCAGCTTCACCGCGAGCCGCCCGACCGCACCGCCCAGCGCCGCCGCCAGCGTGTAGGACAGGTGCGTGTGGCCCTCCACCTCCTCCAGCGTGATGCGGGCCTCGCCCTTCACGGCGCCGGCGAGGCCGCCGCTGCCCTCGGCATAGAGGACGTAGTAGCGTGGCGCGTCGGTGGGGGCCAGCCGCAGCCGCCCGGCGAAGCGCGCCTTCAGCGGCCCCACGCTGGCGCGCACGCGGGCGGCGTATTCCGTGGGCGACAGCCGGTCGATGTCCTCCAGCACGGGGATGCAGCGTTGCAGCACGACGGGATCGCAGAGCGCCGTGAACACCCGCTCCCGCTCCGCCGGAATCCGGTACTGGCCGCTCAATTCCATGGGGCACCTTCTGGACGTCTCAACCGCCGAACCGATTTGGTATACCGGACCTGATGTTCCAAGACGCAAGACCGGCGAAGAGGGCGACCATGCGGCAAGCCGTCACAACGCTGACCATTCCGACGCGCGGCCAGGGGCTGGTCGAGGTCACCGATCCGATCGCGCGCTGGCTGGCGGGGCAGGGCCAGGACACCGGCATTGAGACCGGCCTGCTGACCGTCTTCTGCCGGCACACCTCGGCCTCCCTGGTCATCCAGGAGAACGCCGACCCCGACGTGCGCACCGACCTGGAGCGCTTCTTCAAGCGTCTGGTCGCCGAGGACCCGTCGCTCTACGACCACAGGCTGGAGGGGCCGGACGACATGCCGGCCCACATCCGCTCCGCCCTGACCACGGTGCAACTGTCCATCCCCGTGCTGGACGGGCGCATGGCGCTGGGCACCTGGCAGGGCGTCTATCTGTTCGAGCATCGCCGCCACCCGCACAGCCGGCAACTCGTGCTGCACCTTCTCGGGGAACCATGAGGAAGCGTAGGTTGGGTTAAGGCATAGCCGCAACCCAACATTGTCGCTTGGCAGCGTGTGTTGGGTTGCGCTGGCGCTTAACCCAACCTACGGGGCTCAGCCCTTACCCCGCCGCCTGGACGGGGGCGCTGGACTGGCGCAGGCGCTCCAGCAGGGACTTGGTGGCGAAGCCGTCGGGCACGGCGCCGATGGACTTCTGGAAGCGCCGCACGGCGTTGCGCGTGTTGGCGCCGACGATGCCGTCCTGCGCGCCGGGGTCCATGCCGATGGAGGCGAGGCGCTGTTGCAGCTCGACCCGTTCGTCCTTGCTCAGCGCCAGCTCGTTGCGCGGCCAGTTGCCCTGGATGCCCGGCAGCCCGGCGATGCGGTCGGCCAGCAGCGCCACGGCCAGCGCGTAGCTGGTGGACGGGTTGTACTTCATGATCGCGCGGAAGTTCTCGCGCACCAGGAAGGCCGGCCCGCGATGGCCGCCCAGCACCAGGATCGCCGCCGGCTCCTCGCCCGACAGATCGCCGCCGTTCACCGGCCGCACGCCAAGGCGGCGCCATTCCGACAGGGGCTTGGTGATGTTGTATTCGGCCTGATCGAAGGGGAACCCCTCCGGCAAGGCGACTTCCTCGCCCCAGCGCTCCCCGGCGCGCCAGCCGTTGGCTTGCACGAACTTGGCGGTGGAGGCGAAGACGTCCGGCAGGCTGCCCCAGATGTCGCGGCGGCCGTCACCGTCCTCGTCGGTGGCGTGCTTCAGGAAGATGGTCGGCATGAACTGGGTCTGGCCCATGGCCCCGGCCCAGGAGCCGGTCATCCGCTCCGGCGCGATGTCGCCGCTGTCCAGGATGCGCAGGGCGGCCAGCAGCTCCGTGCGGAAATAGCCGGTGCGGCGGCCCTTGTAGGACAGCGTCGTCAGCGCATCCACGACGGAGAAGGAGCCGGTGCCGCGGCCATAGTCGGACTCGGCACCCCAATGGGCGACCAGCACCTCCGCCGGGACGCCGGTGCGCTGGGTGATGCGCTGCAACAGCGCCGCGTTCTCCTGAATCTTCTGCCGGCCCTGCTGGATGCGGGCCTCGGACACCATGCTGTCCAGATACTGCCAGGGCTGTCGAGTGAACTCCGGCTGGGCGGAGTCGAGTTCGATCACGCGGTCGGACAGCCTCACCTGCGCGAAGGCGCGGTCGAAGGTCTGCGGGCGGATGCCCTGGCCCAGAGCCTCCGCCCGCAGGCCGGCCAGCCAGTCCTTGAAGCTCAGCGCCGGCTGCGGAGCCTGCTGCGGGGCGGCGGAGGGCAGGGCCGCGGCGGAGGACGACGCGACCGTGGCGGCCTGCGCCGTGGTGGCGGTGACGGCGGGCGGCGCGCCGGCCGACTGGCAGCCGGCCAGGATCGTGGTGGCGAGCAGGAGGCGGACGGGGAGGGACGGCAGGGGGCGCATGCGCTCTTCGGACCTGGGAGGAGAGGGAAACCGGGCGCAAGCGTAGGACGGACGGCCCTTTCGCTCAATCGACATTTAACGGCCGACGGTCTGCGGGCAAGGCCTTGGAAAGCGTGAACAAACCTTGAACGTGCGGCCTCAAATCACCATATCGGGGCTACACCAAAAACAACGGAAGAGACGTTTTCGGCCGCGCCTTCGGGGTGCTGCCAGGAGGACCGCCATGCCCTATTTCCCCACCATCGAGCTGACCCCGCAGGTGTCCCTGCTGCTGGCCCGGGGGGCGCTGCATCTGAACCCCGGCCAGTGGGTGCGCGGGGACAAGGGACGCGGCCGTTACCTCCGCACCGACCCGCGGACCGGCGTCACCTACGTCAGCTGGCTGTGCCCCGGCGACGACTGGGACACGGCGGCCCAGCGCTTTCACCGCGCCTGCCGGAAGGGCTTCATCGGCAAGTACCGCGCCAACTACGAGGCCGAAAAGGCCCGCCGCGACATGGCCCGCCTGATCGCCGAGGCCGACCGCGCCGAGCCCAAGGCCCCGGCGCAGGACGAGCGTCAGCCGATGCTGTTTTGAGCAGCCATGCTTTGTGTTGGCAAATCGGCGCTTGCCCCCTCCCTAACCCTCCCCCGCCCTTGGCGGTGGAGGGAACTGCCGTCGCTTTGCTCTAGCCCCCTCTCCCGCGTAGCGGGGGAGGGTTGGGGAGGGGGCAAGGCAACCGGGAACCGCATCCCCCGGCGCTTGGTTTCTCCGTGACGTGAACAGCGGAACACCACGCACCGGGGGAGAGTTCGTTTGGCCGAAGGGTCCACCAAGGTCGTCGTCGCCGCACTCGCCGGCAATCTCGCCATTGCGGTGACCAAGTTCGTCGCCAGCGCCTTCACCGGCAGTGCCGCCATGTTCAGCGAGGCGGTCCACTCCGTGGTGGACAGCGGCAACCAGGTGCTTCTGCTCTACGGCATCCGCCGCTCCCGCCGGCCGGCGACGCCGGAGCATCCCTTCGGCTTCGGGCGCGAGGTCTATTTCTGGTCCTTTGTGGTCGCGGTGCTGCTGTTCGGCATCGGTGCCGGGCTGTCGCTGTACGACGGCTGGGCGGCGCTGCACAACCCGCACCCGGTCGAGACGCCCTGGGTCAACTTCACGGTGCTGGGCATCGCCGCCCTGTTCGAGTTCGGCTCCTGGTGGATCGCCATGCGGGAGTTCCGGCGCACCACGCAGGGGCTTCACCTGCTCTCCGCCGTGCACCGGTCCAAGAACCCCTCCGTCTTCGTCGTGCTGTTCGAGGACAGCGCGGCGCTGGTCGGGCTGGCCATCGCGGCCGCCGGGCTCGCGGCGGGGGAGATCACCGGCAACCCCGTCTACGACGCCTGGGCCTCGCTCGCCATTGGGGCGGTGCTGGCAGTGGTGGCGGCGCTGCTCGCTTACGAATCCAAGGGGCTGCTGATCGGGGAGGCGGCCGACCGCCGCGTGGTCGACGGCATCCGCCGCATCGTGGGGGAGGAACGGCGGGTCAAGCGCACCATCGACGTGCTGACCATGCATCTGGGGCCGGACGATGTGCTGCTGAACATGTCGGCGGAGTTCCAGGACGAACTGACCGCTGACGACGTGGAAGACACCATCTGCGCCCTGGAGGCCCGCATCCGCGGCCAGTTCCCCCAGGTCCGCCGCATCTTCGTGGAGGCGGAGGCCATGCGCCTGCACCGCGACCGCCCCGCCCCCGTCGTGCAGGCCCGCGCGGGATGAACCCCATGGGGATGCCCGACATCCGCATCGGCTGCGCCGGCTGGAGCATACCCAAGCTCTCCGCCCCGGCCTTCCCGGCGGAGGGCACGCATCTGGAACGCTACGCGCGCGTCTTTCCAGCCGTGGAGGTCAACAGCAGCTTCTACCGCCCGCACAAGCCGGAGACCTGGGCGCGCTGGGCCGAATCCACCCCGCCGGGCTTCCGCTTCGCCGCCAAGCTGCCGCGCAGCATCACGCACGAACGCCGGCTGAAGGATTGCCTGGAACCGCTGGAACGCTTCCTGTTCGAGGTCGGGCACCTCGGCGACCGGCTGGGGCCGCTGTTGGTGCAGTTGCCGCCGACCCTGCGCTTCGACGCCTCCGTCGCCGAGCCCTTCTTCACCTCGCTGCGCGCCCGCTGCGGCGGCCTGATCGTCTGCGAGCCGCGCCATCCCAGCTGGTTCACGCCCCCGGCCGAGCGCCTTCTGGTCGACCACGCCGTCGCCCGCGTCGCCGCCGACCCCGCCCCGGTGCCGGAGGCCGCCGAGCCCGCGGGCTGGGACGGTCTGCGCTATTGGCGCCTGCACGGTTCGCCAGTGATGTACCGCAGCGCCTATCCCCTGGACGTGCTCGACCGCCTCGCCGCGCGTCTGGCGCGGGAAGCGCGGGAGCGGCCGGTCTGGTGCATCTTCGACAACACGGCGGATTTCCACGCGGTCGATGACGCGCTGACGATGTGCGACCGTTTGGCCCCGCACGGAGGTCAGAGAGACAACTCCGCCGCCTGAGACTATCCTTCGCGCGTGAGATGGTCGCGCAGAGGCGGTCGGGCATGGATACGATCTTGCTGGTCCTTGTGATCGCCGTGCTGGCGTTCCGCTTCGACCACCGGCTGACGCTCCAGGAGCGTCAAATCACGGCGTTGCGTCGGGCTCTGGCCGAGTTGGCCGAGGGGCGCACCGCACCGCCGCCCGTTCCGGCCGAGACCGCCCCGGAAACCCCAACGGAACTCGCGGCGGAGGCGCCGCCGGAACCGGCTCCTTCCATCCCGTCCGCCACGCCGGCACGGCGTTCCACGCTTCGCAAGCTCGAAGAGTCCCTGGCCGAGCGCTGGCTGATCTGGCTGGGCGGGGTGACGGTGGCGCTGGCGGCGGCCTTCTTCATCAAGCTGTCCGTCGAGTCGGGCTGGCTCGGCCCCGGCGTTCGGGTGGCGCTGGGGCTGTTGTCCGGGTTCGCGCTGATGGTCGGCGGGGAGTGGCTGCGGCGGCACAACGCGGCCTCGACGCTGCCCCAGCCACCCTGGCCCGACAACGTTCCGCCCGCCCTGACGGCGGCGGGGCTGTTCACCGGCTTCGCGAGCGTCTACGGCGGGTTCATTCTGTATGACCTGTTCGCCCCGCTGGTCGCCTTCGGGCTGCTCGCCGGGCTGGCGGCGCTGGGCATCGCCTTGTCGCTGTTGCAGGGGCCGTACATCGCGGCGCTGGGGCTGCTGGGCGGATTTGCCACGCCGCTGCTGGTGCCCTCCGACAACCCGCTGGTGTGGGGGCTGTTCGCCTATCTGCTGGCGCTGTCGGGCGGCGGCATGATGGTGGTGCTGTGGCGGGGCTGGCATTGGCTGGGGCTGGGGACGCTGGTCGGCGCCTCCGTCTGGGTGCCGGTCTGGTACGTCGCGGACTGGAGCCCCGGCGACGCGCTGCCGGTCGGGCTGTATCTGCTGCTGCTCGCCGCCCTGTTCCTGATGCCGGCCGTCCTGTCGCCGGCCCCCTTCGCGCCGGAGCCGTCGCGACTCTTCGGCGTCCCGCGCTGGCGGGGCCGCCCGCCGAACGACCGGCTGGCCCTGTCTGCGGCGGTGGTGCTGGCCGGGCTGACCGTCTTCCTCGTTTGGGTGGACGGGCACCGCGCGGTGTCGCTCGCGATGATGGCGCTGTTCGGCGCGCTCTGCATGGTCGCGGGCCGGCGGGTGGAGCGGCTGGCGGGGATCGCCTGGATCGCCGCGCTCGCCGCCATGGTGGCGCTGGCCGGCTGGACCGTGCCGCACTGGCCGCCCGCCCCGCCGCCCCTGAACGCCGAGGGGCAGCCCTACATCCCGGCTCCCGGCGAGGGGCTGACGGTCCTGGCGCGGCGCTTCCTGTGGGCGGTGGCCGGTTTCGGCGCGCTCTATGGGATCGGGGGCTTCCTGGCGCTGTGGGGATCGGTGCGGGCGGCGCTGTGGTCGGCGGTGTCGGCGCTGACGCCGGTGTTCCTGCTCGTCCTGGCCTACTGGCGGCTGGACCCGCCGCAGACCGACCGGCTGTGGCCGGTGGCGAGCCTGTCGCTGGCGGCCCTTCTGGTCGCGGCGACGGCCCCGCTGGCCCGCAACCGGCATCGGCCGGGCGCCAGCCTGGGGCTGGCCGCTTTCGCCGCCGCCGCGGTCGGCGCGCTCAGCCTCGGCGCCACCATGCTGCTGCGCGAGGCGTGGCTGACCGTCGCGCTGGCCCTTCAGGTGCCGGTGCTGGCGTGGCTGGAGCATCGGCTGGGGCTGCGTTCGCTGCGCGCGGTGATCCTGCTGGTGGCGCTGGCGGTGCTGGCCCGGCTGGCGCTGAACCCCTTTATCCTCGATTACCAGAACGGCGGGCTCGGCTGGATTCTCTACGGCTACGGGCTGCCGGCGGCGGGATTCTTCCTGGCCGCGCGGTGGCTGCGCTGGGCGCCGGACGGGCGGGGCGACGACGCGGTGGTGGCCCTGCTGGAGGCCGGCGCGCTGGTCTTCACGACGCTGCTCGTCTCGCTGGAGATCCACAACCTGACGCGCGGCACCCTGTACGAGCCCCCCAACACCCTGCGCGAGCTCGCGCTGCACACGCTGGCGTGGCTGGTGCTGGCGCTGATCCTGTCGGCCGACCGGCGCTGGAGCCTCCGCCCCGTTGCCGTCTGGGGCCGGCGCGTTCTCGCGGCGCTGGCGACTGCCCAGGCGGTGTTCCTGCATCTGCTGGCCCTGAACCCGCTCGCCAGTGGCGAATCCGTCGGCGCGTGGCCGGTGGTGAACACGCTGCTGCTGGCCTACGGATTGCCGGGTCTGCTGGGGCTTCTGTACCTGCGGATCGACCCGCTGCCGCCTTGGCTGAGGCGCTGGGGCGCGCTGGTGCCGCTGGCCCTGCTGGGCATGAATCTGGCGCTGGAGATCCGCCACGCTTTCCAGGGTCCGGTGCTGTCCGGCGCCGTGCTGACCGACGCGGAATGGTACAGCTATTCCGCCGGCTTCCTGGCGCTGGCCGTGGTCCTGCTGGTGCTGGCGCTGCGGCTGGGGCTCGGCTGGCTGCGGCACGCGGCTTTGGCGTTGGTGCTGGCGGTGGTGGCGAAGGTGTTCCTCTCGGACATGGCGCAGCTCGGCGGGCTTTACCGCGTCGCCTCCTTCCTCGGGCTGGGGCTGAGCCTGATCGGTGTTGGCTATCTGTACCGGCGGCTCCAGGGGCCGGTCCGGACTGTTTGATAGGCCAACGGTGTCGTTGACAGACGCCGCCGCCCGCGTTCCGATAGCGGACCAAAGCGCGACAAACCAAGAAAGGGAGGAACCACCGTCATGACCGAGACCATCGCCCACCCCATCCTGCCCGACGGCGACACCGGCTTCACGGTGGAGGCCGCATCGATGAAGTTCGGGCGCGGCGTGCTGGCCGAACTCGGCAACGACGCCAAGGCCATGGGCATGCGCCGCGTCGCCCTGTTCACCGACCCCGTGGTGGCCGGCATCGCGCCCTTCGCCGCGGCGCTCGCCTCGCTCAAAGGGGCCGGTCTGGATGTGGTGGTCTACGACCGCTGCCGGGTGGAGCCGACCAGCGCCTCTTTCCTCGACGCGGCGGCTTTCGCGCGGGACGGCGGGTTCGACGGCTTCATTTCCATCGGCGGCGGGTCGGTGATCGACACGGCCAAGGCAGCAAACCTCTACGCCACGCACCCGGCCGACTTCCTGGCCTACGTGAACAAGCCGCTGGGCGAGGGGCGGCCCGTGCCCGGCCCGGTCAAGCCGCACATCGCCTGCCCGACCACCTGCGGCACGGGCAGCGAGACGACCGGCGTCGCCATCTTCGACCATGTGGAAAAGCAGGTGAAGACCGGCATCTCCTCCCGCTACCTGCGGCCGAGCCTCGCGGTTGTGGACCCGGCGACCATCGACAGCCTGCCGCCGGGGGTGATCGCCTCCACCGGCTTCGACGTGCTGACCCACGCGATCGAGAGCCACACGGCGCGCCCCTACCGTTCCCGCCCGCGGCCTGACGCGGCGAACCCGCGCCCGCCCTACCAGGGCGCCAACCCCTGGTCGGACATCGGCAGCCTGCAGGCCATCAAGCTCGGCGGCACCTATCTGGAGCGCGCGGTCAACGACCCGGCGGACGAGGAGGCGCGCGACGCCCTGATGTTCGCGGCGACGCTGGCGGGGCTGGCCTTCGGGAACGCGGGCGTGCACATCCCGCACGCCATGTCCTACTCGGTCGCCGGCATGAACCACAGCTTCACCGCCACCGGCTACGAGAAGGCGGAGCCCATGGTGCCGCACGGCATCTCGGTCGTGCTGAACGCGCCGGCCGCCTTCCGCTTCACCGGCCCGGCCGCGCCCGAACGTCACCTCCGCGCCGCCGAGGCGCTGGGCGCCGACGTGCGCGACGTGTCCCCCAGCGACGGCGGGGCCATCCTGGCGGCGCGGCTGATCGCCATGATGCGGGCGACGCACCTGCCGAACGGTCTGTCGGCGCTGGGCTACAAGCCGGCGGACATCCCCGGCCTCGTCCAGGGGGCCATGGCCCAGCAGCGCCTGCTGACCATCGCGCCCCGCCCGGTGACGGAGGATGACCTGCGCGCCCTCTACGCCGACGCCATGCGCTATTGGTGAGCGGCCGCTTTTTCCGATCGGTGCCGGAGGGTGCGGTAATCGGGCGCGCCCCCGGCATTTTCCTTTAAATCGTTGAAAATCCTCGCTTGCGTGCTTTTTCGCAGTTGCAGCACGGATTCTTGCCGCTTTTTTCGGACGAGGAAGACGGCTACGCTTCACCTAACAAAATTTGCGCAACAGAATCAAATTATATCAAATTGCACCCAACGCCCCACATCGCGCACGACAAGATCCGGCGACCGGCGACGGCGGCACCTCCGCCGCCCCGGCGTCCGCAGTATTTCCGCGAGCGTGACCGTTTCGTTGGCTTCGCCTTCGCCGCCGCCGACCTGCTGATCGAGACGGACACGAAGGGCAACATCCTGTTCACCGCCGGGGCGCGCTGCCGCCTGATCGAAGGCGACGTCAGCGGGCTGGTGGGCACGAACCTGCTGGACGTGGTGTCGCCCAGCGACCGCAAATACATCCACGTCCTGTTCAAGCGCATCCAGGACAAGGCCCGCATCAAGCCGGCCCGCGTCATCTTCCAGGGCCACGACGGGCACCGCTTCCCGGCGCTGCTGGGCGGCTGCCGGCTTGATTCCTGCCCGGGGTCGCTGTTCCTGACGGTCCTGCTGTCCTCCAGCCCGCGCGCCACGCACGAGGCGCTGGCGGTGGCCGGGCAGCTTCTCGACGGGCACGCCTTCAGCAACATCCTGGAGGAGCGCATCATCAAGGCCCGCGAGAAGGGCCTGGACCACGGGCTGACCCTGCTGCTGGTGGAGGGCTTGCAGTCCATGGTGGACGCGCTGCCGGAAGGGGCGGCGGACGAGGTGAAGCAGGGGATCGAGGCCTACCTGCGCGCGATCTCCGCCGACGGCGACAGCGCGGGGAAGCTGGCGACCGACCGCTACGGCATCGTGCACGCCAGCGACATCGACGGGCAGGAGGTGCAGACCCACATCGCCCAGATCATCCACGACGCCGGCGGGGAGCTGCCGGGCGGCATCCGCACATGGTCGCTGGACGTGGCGGACGAGCGGCTGGACCCGGCCGACGCGGCCCGCGCGCTGGTCTACACGGTGCAGGCCTTCGCGTCGGCCCAGGGCGGGGAGTTCACCATCGCCAGCCTGGAGGACGGCGCCAAGCGCATGCTGTCCGACGCGGTGGACCGCATCGGCCGCCTGCGCGCGACCATCGAGAAGCGGGACTTCTTCGTCGTCTACCAGCCCATCGTCGACATCGGTAGCCAGGCCGTCCACCATCTGGAGGCGCTGACGCGGATCGAGGGCATGCCGTCGCCCGCCGACTTCATCACCTTCGCCGAGGATGTCGGGCTGATCTACGACTTCGACCTGCTGCTGACGCAGTCGGTGCTGGACACGCTGAAGGCTTACCAAAAGGAACCGCTGCTGCCGGACGTGGCGATCAACCTGTCCGCCAAGACGCTGATGAGCCCGATCTTCCTGCGCCAGTTCCAGGCGGTGACGGAGCCCTACGGCGATCTGGCGCGCAAGCTGCTGATCGAAGTGACGGAGACGGTCGTCGTCACCGACATCGCCAAGCTCAACGAGGTGCTGCAAAAGCTGCGCGCCGCCGGCTACCGCATTTGCCTGGACGACGTCGGGGCGGGCTCGACCTCCTTCCAGTCGCTCTACGGCATCCAGGCGGACTTCGCGAAGATCGACGGGCAGTTCGTGCGGGGCGCGGTGAACAGCAGCCGCGACATGGCGATGCTGCGGTCGATGGTGGACGTGTGCCACCAACTCGGCCTCGGCCTCATCGGGGAGCAGGTGGAGGGGCCGGAGCATGCCCAGCTTCTGACCGACCTGGGCGTGCCGCTGGCGCAGGGATACCTGTACAGCCGCCCCTCGCGCGACTTTGCCTATTTCGCCAAGGACTGGTCGAAGATGGCGAAGAAGGGCGGCAAAATCCTGTGGAAGAGCTGAGCTTTCGCTGCGTTTCCCGCCGCGTTACGCCAGTTCCTGGGCGGCTTCGAGGCGGTGGCGCGCCTCTTCCAGAAGCTCCCGGTTGCGGCTGATCATCTCGCGGCAGGCGCCCGCGCCGTTGTGCAGACGGACTTCACCCAGGATACGTTCCGCCTCGTCCAGCGTGTTCAAGACGGTGATCGCGGTGTCCATATCCATGGCGAATCCTCCGGCTGATGCGTTCCAACCTATGCCCTGACCAATCGGTCGTACTATGTACAAAGCATTAATTTGCAGCGCAGCATAGGGGATGGATTGTCGCAGCCCGCGAGCCGATATGCAACATTTTCGCTAAATACGAGTGTGCTTACGGCTTGCGCGTCTCCAACGCATCGGTTTGCAGGCGAATGACCTTCTCCGTGGTGGAAAAGCCCTGGCGGCGGGTCAGCACCGCGACCACCGTGGCGCTCGCCAGGATGAAGAACCAGGGGCCGAGCATCCAGGCCAGCGCCGACATGGCGAAATAGTAGGCGCGCATGCCCCCGTTCAGCGCCGTCACCGCCAGCGTCATCGCCTCGGCGATGGTCGCGGCCATGGCGTGCCGTTCCGCGTCGGGAATCGGCGGCAGCGGGGCGGAGCCGAGCAGGGCGCAGCAGTAGTTGTACTGGCGCAGCGCCCAGGTGAACTTGAAGAAGCCGAAGGTGAAGATCCCCACCAGCAGCAGCATCTTCAGCTCGAAGAACTCCCGCGACGTCCGCACCGTGAAGGACAGGTTGCCGATGATGTCGTGCGCGTGCTCCACCGCCCCGAAGGCGCCGACCAGCCCCGCCAGCACCAGCATGTTGGTGCTCGCGAAGAAGGTGCAGCTGTGCATCGTGTGGCCGATGAGCTGCGAGTCCATGATCCGGTTCTCGCGCTCCAGCATTCGCTCCATCCAGTGCCGCCGCACCACCTTCAGATGCTGGTTGACCGCCACGCGGCCCTTCAGCAGGTGGTCCTGGATGACCGTGAAGCCCATCCAGCACAGCAGGAACCAGACAAAGGCGAAGGCGTCGATGAGGGTGATGTCGGGCGGCACGGCAGCGCTCGGCGATGGGGGGATCGTCGTCCGGTGTAGCCGCGCGCCGGCCGACTGTCCAGGAACACCGCGTTCAGGCCCAGGGCCATTCAAAGAAAGCCGTTCTTGACGGTTGCAATGGTGGCACAGCGATCTTCGGCGCAGGCCATGCGGACGGCGGGGAGTGGGGCGCCGAAGAGATTGGCGATGCCCAGCATGGTGTTGCGCAGCATCGCCATGGCCTGGGGCACGGCGCCGGATCGCACCCGGCTGGCGTCTTCGCTCAAGAGGACGTCACGCCTCCAGTGCAGGCGGTTCTCGATGCCCCAGTGGTTGCGGGCGAGCGCGAGCAGCGCCGCAGGCGAGGCGTGGTCGCGGTCCAGGCTGGTGATGGCGTAGACGGTTTCGTGCGAGATCGCGCCCTTGACCTCGCGGGTC